>WAQG01000174.1 GCA_015520395.1 Candidatus Geoarchaeota archaeon | reverse complement strand
GTAACAATACATAAGGTAGCCATAGTAACGATTAGGCTACCCATCGACTCAAAAGAATATCTGACTGCCGGATGGATAGAGGATGTAGGAGAGGAGTTACACAAGCTGTACGGCGGATGGCCCAAGCCTAGGTGGCTCGCAGTAGTTGGCGGTTGGGGACCTCTTGAAATTCCGCACATAGCGGTTGCAAAGTCTAGACTTAGGGAGGAGGGTGTAACCCTGAGGGAGGCTTTAGACCAGATTAGGTGGGCTGTCAGGAAGGTTACAGGAAGAGACGCCATGCTTATCGTATATGTAGTTGCAGAGGAGCCAAACTATAAGCCGTTCGACATGCCTCAGACAATAAACCCTAGTATCTATGTCTATTTGGGTTTGGTTGCCCTTGCATTCACCGCCGTTATACTGCTGGCAGGCATCCTAACAAGCTCACTAAAAGAAAGACAACAATGAGAACATATAGCGTGGCTGCTGTTAATAAGCTGATTAAGAGGTTTCGATCTCTCCGGGTTATGCTTGGATGCTTTATTGTTATGCGATGAGGACAGATCCCTCCAGAAATGGGGATTGCTTGAGTTGATGGTGATATCAGTGAGGAGGTTGAGGGTTTTGGAGGAGTTGGCTTGGGGTTCAGCGTACGTGGGCTCATAAATGCTCACGTACGCCTTGGTGCGCATCAGCCTCGGCCCGCCTCCCGGGTTCATCGGGGGTGTGTCATCGGCCTCGCACCCATTCAGGGCAACCCCGCTCCTTCTTAGGTTTGGGAGGATAAAATCCTCCCAACCTTCATCGAGGGAGGAAAGCCCCACATCCTTAGGTATAGGTTTATCGAAGCGTTCAACTGTCTGTTAATCTTCAACCCACATCTACACTCCAAAACCTGCCCCTTTCGGAGCTTCATTCTTCCTCCACACCTGGGGCAGATCCTTGTAGAGTTTTTAAGATTCAACGATTATACTCACTAAGATATACTAATACTCACCAAATATTTAACAGTTTCGCTGGGCGTCGTAGGGTTGAGAGGGAGTGTGAGGAGATAAATGAGCTTCTTCGAAAGGATAGGCCCTCGCCTAGGGGTTACAGACGCCCTGTGGAAGAAGGTTAGGGATGGTGATGTTCCGGTTAGGGTGGCTGTAGAGCTGGTTAGGCGGATTCCTGGGAGAGTCAGGCTGGAGCCTCGGACTTTATGAGAATTTAGATGCCTGAACCTTCATAACGGCGGTGTGGGGGCCTAGTTATATTTTGATTAGTTCCCCTGCTGGTATAAACCTTTTAAACCATTTTTTGACCTGCTCAGGTGTTGCTATGTGTAGCTCGATTGGCGCGTCCACCTGCCTGTAGACCTCCACCATCATGCTGTACTTTTGGTTGATCCTCCTTGTCACGACGAGTATGTCTATGTCGCTTGCCGCCGTGAACTTTCCCCTGACCACTGAGCCGAAGACGTAGACCTCGGCTTCAGGGTCTATCCCTAGGACTATCTCCTTAACCCTGAGGGCCACCTTCCTGTAGTTCCTGAGCTGTTCAAGCACCCTCGACAAGGGGCCTGAACACCTCCAGGACGAATCTATATAGATCCTTAACCTCGTCCCCCTCATAGCTGTATGGGAGGTACCTGGCCGTTATGTATGCCTCCTCTATCCTTGCAATGTAGTGAAGGTTGTCCACCTCTTCGACGAGTTTCAGGATCTCTGGACGACCCTCGCCCAGCCTCCTTATAAGCCGTCTGAGGGAGTTTGTCCTTGGATATCCTCCAGTTTCGAGGAGGAGCCTGTACTTCAGGATGAGCTGGCAGTACTGCTCGATTGAGAAGACCGCTAGATCCCACTCACCCTCCTCCATAAGCCTCTTGGCATTTCTGAGGAACGCCCTGGCCCTCCTTCTCAGAAGCTCGGCCTCCTCAAAGGACATCCCGTCTAAAGATAGACACGGTTGGCAGGGTAAAAATATGAGGGCTGAGAGGCGGCCTGAAAAAGATTTTAGGTGTTGCTTTGTGGTGTTTTGTGATGGGGGTTTTGAGGCTTTCGGTGGCTCGTAGTGCCTATGTGGCGAGGCTTGTCCTCCTCCTGGTCATTGTTATTGGCCTTCTTGTTAGGGTTTGGGTGGCGCCGTTCTCATCGGGGAGCGATATTGCCCAGTTTGCCGGGTTTGGGGATAGCTTCCTTAGGCATGGCCTCTGTTTTTACGAGTATGCTAATGCCTCGAGGTGGAGGGAGGAGGGCTGGCCCTATAACTGGGCGTTTCCATATGGGCCGGTCTGGCTCTACATCCTGGGCATCCTGAGGAGTTATGTGAGGAGCCCTGTGAAGGTCGTGCATGATGAGACCCTTAAGGTTTATGTGCCCTTGGACTGGGTTGTGGCAGTTAAGGCCGTCCTTATAGCTGTGGACACCCTAGATGCCCTGCTCATCTACCTCATCGTTGCGAGGAGGGTTGGAGGTTGGATGGGTGTCGGCGCTGCAGCCCTCTACTACCTTAACCCGATGACCATCTATATCTCCTCGATATTCGGGATGTTTGACCAGCTAGCCCTCCTCTTCCTCCTCGGGGGCCTTGCCTCCCTTGAGTGGAATCGCCTGGTCTCCGGCTTCCTGGTGGGGACGGCGCTGATAACCAAGCACACGCTACTCCTCCCGGTTGCCGGGGTAATAATATACTCCATCGTCTCCAGGAAGTTTGACGTGAGGCTTGCAGCCGGGCTGGCCCTGGGGATCCTCCTTCCCTTCCTCCCAATAGTGGCTGCCTGCCCCTCCTCGCTGCCCAGCGTGTATGGGAGCATGATGAGTACTATGGAGCCGTCCTACACGCTTCCAATATGCTATAGCTTTAACGGACTCTCCAGCCTGGCCTCCTACCTACATGAGGTCTCGGGCGGCGACTATCTCTGGATTCTCAGAAACTGGCTTTTGCCCGCCACCCTGCTCGCCCTGCCCGTCCTGGCCCACATCTACGTGTCCAGGAGGGTTTTTGAGGGGGCGGCGCTAGCCTACACCGTCTTCACGGCGGCCTACTGGAGGGTGAACCACCAGTACCTGGTTCCCCTGGTGGGCCTCCTCGTCCTCCTAATATTCCTCGGTAAGGAGGGCTTCGCCTCCAGGCTGCTGGCATTCATCATAACCGTCTTCATCGGCTTCTGGGTTGTCGCCTTCCCAACCAGTTGGTGGTTCCATGTCCATATAGAGAAGCCCAACTGGGACATGATCCGGCTTATAGACAGCCTGACCCTGATGATCTTCGATGAGGAGTTTTACGTTGGCTACTCCCTAATGCTGACCATCCAGCAGTACCTACTCATAATCGCCTCAACGTGGCGGCCCACAGTAACCCTTGTGAAGAGGCTGTGGGGAAGGCTTTCGGGTAGGCTGAGGAAACGATAAATTCCAGCCAGCCAGTATGATTGGTGATGAGCCAGGCCCTCCACATAGTGGCGGCATTCATAGCAGCGGCAGCCAGCCTCGAGGTGTCGGCGACACCTAAGGTCGGTAATGTGCATAGGTTTAGGGACTTTCACGACACCAGATTTGAAGACTTCATCGTCTCAGCCCACCTCATGCAGCCCGTCCTCCTAGACCTGGCGGTGAGGGGGTACTTTGGGGACGAGCCTATGATAGGCTACGCCATCTACGAGTCCGTAAGGCTCTCCAAGCTCTACTCCCCGGGGAACCCGTCGCTCGGGACATCAACCCTCCTCACACCGATATCCTACGCGGCCGGAAGGGCCCTGGCCTCAAACGTCTCACTTAACTCGGAGACACTTGCGCTCTACGCCAAGGAAGCCCTCACAATGACGGACGTGAAGGATGCAATAATGTTTTACCAGGCCGTCAGGATGGCGGCCCCCTCCTACCTAGGCAGGCTCAGGGAGGAGGGCGTTCTCCCCGACATCTGGGACGACTCCTACGTGGAGAAACTCATATCGAGAAAGGTGAGGCTATGGCACGTCCTCTGGCTCTCAGCAGAATGGGATCTCGTCTCCCGGGAGGCTGTCAACGGCTATCCCGAGTCGAGGGCCGCCCTCAGATACCTCAACGAGGCGGTCAACACGCTCGACTGGAACGACGCCGTCGTCGAAACCCACCTATGGATACTCTCGAGAAACCCCGACTCCCTCATAGCAAGGAAACATGGCCCGAAGGCCGCGTCCAAGGCATCTAAGATGGCTAGAAAGGCCCTTGAGATGGGCGGCCTGAGGAGTGATCGGGGAAGAAGGTATGTTAAGAGGATTGACAGGTACTTTGCCTCGATGGGGTGGAATCCGGGGGCGACCGCCGATCTAGTCGCAGCGACGATAGCGTTCTTCCACGTGGAGAAGTATCTAACATTTTAACATAGGTTTATTAGCTCTCTCTAACACCAAGTTAAACGGTATGAACGGCATGATGATGCTTTGGCTTAAGGTTAAATCGATCCCAGATCTCGTGAAGGTTCTACTTAGATACGCCATAGAGGGTAAGGCAAGCATAGATTACTACGATGGGAGGCTCTTCATCCTTGGAGGCCTGGGGGGCGGCCACGTAGTGATATACTATCTCAAGGCCGAGAAGAAGGGGGAGTACATCAGGTATAATGTTAGGACGGGAGAGTGGAGCTGGGTGGAAAGCATCTCGGAAACCCAGCCCCACGTAGTCCACATACCCGTCGTGGACGTTGAGAGCGTCAACATATCAGCCTCTTCAATGATGCTCTTCTCAGACGACCACTACGAATTTATCCGAAGTGAGGCAAAGTCGCTGAGGTGGCCATCCTAGAAGGAAGCCTAAGACCCCTTCCAGCGGTGCTGTCAAGTTAACATACCCCAGCTTCTAGAAGTTAGAGGGGGTGAACCCTCCTCGTGGGCTGTGGCCTAAATGTAAGGCCCGTGCCGCTGGCCTCAACCACCCCCCATGACCCCGCAGCCCCCCGGGGCTGAGGGCGAGGAGGGAACCAATGAAGACCGTATCACGATGAAACAAAAAAGAAACAGAGTGATACAGTCAGAGGAAGCGGCGGTTAACCCTAAATACACCTATCCTGAACTCTTCCTCCGGGTTGACTGGCTCAAGTATGTCTACGAGTTCGGCTTCGACGCCTAGATCCTCAAGCTCATACTTGAAATCCTCAACCCAATCGTTTATCCCGCATGTTTTGCAGAAGGTACCCCTAAACAGGATCCTAACCTCAGTCCCACTAACCTCAAGAAGCTCCGCAACCGCCTCTGGAGCCCTATACCTGTTATACCTCTCTATAGCCCTTATTGTCGTCTCCCTGACCCACTCATCCCTAGACAAGCCTCACCACCATCCGCAGAGGAGACACGCTCATAAATATTCATTTCGCCTCAGCCGAGTTATCTACGGAGTTATTTGCCTAGCCCCAAGCCCGGAACGTTTCATCTCAGACGACTATGGCCTTGTGAGGCGGGGCTTCTTTCACCCTCCTGCAGGCTCTCCCCCTTATAAGGTACCGGCGGGACTCCTCCAGGATAGCCTTGGCGAGCCTTCGCGCCTGCTTATCTTCAAGCTCCAAGTCTATCCCCAGCTCTAGAAGCCGAAGCACGACCATACGTTTCCCTCCCCTCTCCTCCCTAACTAAAACCTCTATGTTGCACTTCCCCCAACGCCTCTCTATCTTATGGTACCTGCCCTTAAACATAATCCAACGTAACTTATGGGGGTGGTCTCCTATAAAGTTAATTTTTCTAACCGATTATAGGGATTTGTTGTTCATGGTGTTTCTTTTAACAAGGAAATATACATTTATAGTATTTTCAATGGTTATTTCTTAAATTATTTTAGATTATTTTTAAAATAAAAATTAAATCTATAGTTTAAGCGTTTATTAAACGTTACTATCGAGAACACGGATTATCTCGTTTAATGAGACTAGGAAGTCCTCCGCTTCCTTAGGGCTGAACTCTATATCTATACCTAGCTCCTGGATTCTTAAAATTAGAACACTGCCCTTCCCTGCCTCCCTTACCACAAGATCTATATTGCCACTTCTATACCCATGCTTAAACACATATATCTTCACGGCACCCATCATGGTCTAATTGGGCCAGCGGGGTAAAAACTCTAAAAATTTGAACAGGTGTGAATAAAGCATACATATAAATACTACCTATCATTCTGCGGCTTGCCTAGACCCCGCGGAGATCCTGTTCAACAGCCTTCAGTCTCGCCAAAGCCTCCCTTCCATCAAGCTCAACTATATCCAGTATGCCTCCAACACGGCTCATCCTTACCAACCTCACCGAGTCTAGAACCCCGCTCTCTTCAGCCCTCCCGAGTATGTACTCTATGATCTCAAGGCTGTGGGTTGTCAGGAAAACCTGTACCTTAGTTGCCGCGTTTACTATCAGGGATGAGCACCACCTCATGTAGCCGGGATGGAGTGAGGTTTCAGGCTCCTCTATCATCACAACGCCGCCCTCGGCGATGGCGAGCGCGTGGATTATTTTGAGAAGGGAGACCATGCCGTCGCCAAGGGTGTAGAGGGGCAGTGGCTCTTTGAAGTCCCTGAACCTCACCCATATGTCAACCCTCTCCTCCTCGCCAGCCTCCATGACAGCTATCCTGTCTATGCCGAGATCCCTGGCAAGCGCATCAACTATACTGTCCTTCTTGCGCCTAAACGCCTCGGAGATGAGGGCCCTCAACCCCTCAGGCCGCCACATACCCCTATGGCTAAGATAGATCAGAGGTATTTCCGGGACTTCCCTGCCCCTTTTAACCGTGATGAGCCTTCCAGGCCTCTCCATGTAGGACAGCTTTGAGCCGATCTCGTCTATTAGGAGCCTTATAGGCATTCTTGCAACTATCTGCTCGAAGTCCAGCCCCCTCTTCAGGGCTCCAAACTCAGGCTCTATTCTTAGCCCCTCCCCAAAGACCACCTTTAAGTCGGATATCCCACCTCCATCGTAGAAGGCGAGAACTATCTTCTCCCTCCTCAGCCACATCTCCGGAAGCTCGAACACAAGCTTGAGGAGGACCCTGGAGTATGTTTTGAAGAGTTCGGAGAGGGCGAAGCCATAGGGCCTGCCAAGTATGTCCTGCTCAAAACTCTCAACGAGCCCGCTCAGCTCATCGAGGGTTGCGGGCTTGCTGAGGAGGAACTTGACCAGCCCCTCCATATGTCTTAAAAGAAGAGCGATCCCCTCGACCTCCTTCCCATAGTGGAGGGCAAGCTCCCCCATCCTCTTAAGGGAGTTCTCAATGGACATGCCGAGATCCCTGAGCCTCTCGGATATCTTCCCATAGATGTACTTTTGAAGCTCCGAGGAGACTTCGCTTGGAAGCGTTGTCCCATCCCTGTCGAGATACATCTCCAGCCTAAGCCTTCTGTCCCCGACCAGGCATTCGAGCACTGCCCTTCTGTTCTTTTCGGGCTGGTTTATAAGGTATCTAAGATCACTGTAACCCTTCTCCGAGATGAGCAGTTCCGCCAGCACATCCCTGCCCAAAACATCCCTGTAGCCATTTCCAGCCGCTAAAAGCAGCGCCAGCCCCTCAATTAGGGATGACTTGCCAACATTGTTTCTGCCCACAATAATGTTTATCCTCCTCGGCTCTATAGCCACCCTATTTGAGATGGCCCTAAAACCCTCAACAACAAACTTTTCCACTGTGGTCATTACT
>WAQG01000173.1 GCA_015520395.1 Candidatus Geoarchaeota archaeon | reverse complement strand
CCAGAAGGACGGCGCTGATAGTTTTCTTGCTCAACCTGGCCTTCGCAGCATTCATGATAACAGCCAACGCCTATGCAGCCGAGGCTACCCAGGGCGACCTTGGGGCCAAGGGCCTTGGACTCATAGGCGCGGGCATAGCCATCGGCGGAGCATGTATAGGTGCCGGAATCGCGGTCTACGGAGCCACCTCGGCTGGCGCGGCTGCTATAGTGGAGAGACCAGGCGTTGCGATCTGGATCCTGATATTCGCAGGGCTCGGGGAAGGTATAGCTATATGGGGCTTCGCAATCGCCATAATGATACTCGGAGCACTATAACGCTGCAGTAATGCGCCTAAATCACACATAAATATTTAGAAATTCAGCTAAAGAAATATCAGCTCTGAGAGTTTTTCTTCGGGCAATCCCAGTTCCTTCCCAAGGGCTATTGCCGTCAAGTTTCTGGCCTCATACTCGCACAGTTGAAGGTAGCTTACAACATAGCCAAGGCCTGTCGAGTATCTCGAAGCACACTTAAACACATGGGTGTACATATGCCTGCGTATCGCCCCCTCGAGCAGTCTGGGATCCTCTTTCTCTATCGCCTCCCTAACACTCTCCGAGAGATCCTTATAGAAGCTCCTCGCAACGATGTCTACTACGCCCTCGGCCTTAGCGGCTACCAGGCTGGTTATCTCCTGGGGTGAAAGCTTGTAGCCCTCGCTAATTGCGACCTCGCCGATTATATCGGGATGGATGCCGGAGATCTTCAGGCCAACTATTATGTAGATGTTCTTGAGGTCCATCTCCACCCCCACGAGGCTTGCTATCTGCTTTCTGTCGGGCACCTTGCTGATAGACTTCCATAGGAGCGTATAGTAGGAGTTGTCGAGAGCACCCTCGAGTATCAGGAGACTGCCATACTTCCTGTACGAGGCGAGCTTCCCGATAACGTCGCTGTAGGGCGTCTCTTTGAGGAGCTCAACGGCCTCAGCCACATCCCTAGCCTCGAGCATTGCCTGGTAGTTTACGGTCACATAGGGCCTTGGAATTGGGATGAGGGGCACCTCACCCCTCTCCCCGCCGCCTTCTATGACCCGAAGTATCCTCTTAACGTTCTCTACCTCGAACTTACGGGCATAATATTCAAGGAACCTCCTCACGGTTCTCGGGGAGACCTTTATCAGGTAGTACACCCTCTCGGCCAAAGTCTTTTCGAATATCCTATTGAGATCTGAGGCTCTGGCCCTTCCTACAGGCAGCCTCCCAATCTCCTCGGCATAGTCGGTTCTAAGCAGAATCTCTATGACGGACTGGAGATCCTTAGACTTCACCAGCGACGTGTACTGGGCTGGCGTAAGCAGGTGTGTTCTGAGGCCATGGGCCCTTGTTATTAGGTATATTATAGAGGGGCCCCTCAACCCCTACGCCCCCTCAACACGTCCCTGATGTGCTTAACCCTTATGAAGTCGGCCAGCTCCTCCTCATGCAGCCTGTCCTCGATGTACCTTATCAGGTCGGCGAGCGACGGGATTATCTCCTTCTCCAGGGCGTTTACCTTCCTGTTCGTCTCCATCAACTCATATGCAAGCTTCTCAATGGTGGTCTCCACCACCGCCATGCCTATCACGTCCTTGAGTAGATCCCACATGAGGATCGCGGCCTTGGCCACCACCGGGTCAGAGATCCTGGAGATGTCCGGCTCCCTAAGTATATCTATGACGGGCACCCTAACCCCCATCACTGTGATAGTCCGTGGCCTGATCTCGACACTCCCGACGACGTCGGCCATCGACGCCATTCTCTGGTACCCAACTGAGAGGTAGGCGTCCTTAACATACTCATAGATCTCCATAGCCTTGCGCTCTATCTGGGGCCTGCGCCGGACATCCTCGAGGAGCTTGTTCACCTCTCCGGCTATGTGGTCTCTCTTCATCTTAAGTACCTCGAGGCCCTTCTTAACGAACTTCAGCTGATCCTTAAGCCTAAGTAGGAGGCCCCTGGTGGCGGCGACCCTCCCGAAGGCTGACGCCAAGCTCTATCACCCTTAACTGGCCGCGGCCGCCCTATACTTTGGATGGTACTTCTTTATGTACTTCTCCCTTATCCTGACGAGCTCCTCTTCGGGGAGCATGGCCAGGAGCTCCCAGGCTAGATCCAGGGTCTCGTCTATGCTCCTGTTCTCGTACTCGCCCTGGTTCACGAACCTCTTCTCGAATGCGTCGGCGAACTTCAGGTACCTCCTCTCCCTCTCACTCAGCCCCATCTCGCCGACTATCCTGGCCAGATCCCTGGCCCTGACGCCCCTTGAATACGCGTCGTAGAGCTGGTCCGCAACATCCTTGTGGTCGTCCCTTGTCTTGCCGGGCCCTATGCCGCTCCTCATCAGCCTGCTTAGGGATGGGAGGACGTTTATCGGCGGGTATATTCCCCTGGAGTAGAGCTCCCTGCTGAGGATTATCTGACCCTCGGTTATGTAGCCCGTCAGGTCGGGTATTGGGTGCCTGAGGTCGCCGCCAGGCATCGTGAGGACGGGCATCTGGGTAAGCGACCCCTTCCTCCCAGCTATGATGCCAGCCCTCTCGTATATCGTTGCCAGGTCGCTGTACATGTAGCCTGGATACCCACCCCTGCCGGGCACCTCCTCCCTAGCGGCGCTGATTTCCCTGAGGGCCTCACAGTAGTTGGTCATGTCGCTAAGGATCGCCAGGACGTGCATCTCGAGGTCGAAGGCCATGTACTCCGCCACCGTCAGGGCGATCCTCGGGGTCAGGAGCCTCTCGATGGCCGGGTCGTCGGCCAGATTTAGGATGATGACCGACCTCTCTATGGCCCCCGACTCCCTGAACTGCTCTATAAAGAACCTTGCCTCATCGTTCTTGAGGCCCATGGCCGCGAAGACTATGGCGAACTCCTCCGCCTCGCCCAGCACGGTGGCCTGCCTGGCTATCTGGGCGATTATCCTGTTGTGAGGCAGCCCGCTCTCGGAGAATATTGGTAGCTTCTGCCCCCTAACCAGGGACAACATGCCGTCTATAGCCGAGATCCCCGTCTGTATGAAGTTGTTTGGATAGACCCTGGCGGCAGGGTTTATCGGCGAGCCATTCACATCCCTAAGGTCATCAGAGACGACCGGGGGCATGCCGTCGATCGGCTCGAACCTCCCGTTAAACATCCTTCCGAGAACCTCGTCCGAGACCGGTATCTTAAATGTGCTTCCTGTGAACTTCACGGCTATGTCGGTCTGAAGACCCATCTCCCCTCCAAAGACCTGGATGACCGCGAAGCCCCTGCCAACCTCGATAACCCTGCCAACCCTGTCGATCCCATCGGGCGCCCTGACAACCACCATCTCGTCATAGCCGACCCCAGAGACACCCTCGACGAAGAGCAGAGATCTCCTTATCTCTTTCGCGCCCCTGTATATCAGGCCCGGGATATCCTCCAGCCTCAAGACCATAGCCCTACACCTCCAACTTAACGCCATACTCCTCAGCAATCTCGAGAAGAGCTTTCCTCGACTCCTCTGTTAGCCTGAGGATTGCCTTAACCTTTTCGGGATCCTCCTTCACACGCATCATAAGGGATATGTGAGGCAGCGACCTTATCCTCTCGATAGGCACGCCAGCCCTTATAAGCTTCTCGGCAATGCTGTGGAAATCTAGTATCATCTTCAAGATTAGAACCTGCTTCTCCGGCTCGGAGAAGGAGTCAACCTCGCTGAAGGCGTTCTGCCTCAGGAACCCTTCCTTGAGGAGCTCGGCGGTGAGAAGTATAAGCCTCTGGTCATCCGGCAGAGCGCTCTCACCAATGATCCTTGCAATCGACTCTATCTCCGCGGCCACGCTAAGCAGCTCTAAGGCCTTGCTCCTGTACTCGGGGAAGCTGGGCGCCACCTTCCTCCACCACTCCGCCAACTCCTCGGCGTGGTAACTGAAGCTGGTGGCCCAGCTGCTCAGCAGGCTCGTGACGTAGAGGCTATAGCTCTTAAGCCAGTTTATAGCCGGGAAGTGCCTGCTGTAGGCTAGCTCGGGGTCTAGGGCCCAGAAGACCCCCGTGAACCTTAGGGTGTGGATCGTCACGGGCTCGTTGAAGTCCCCGCCGGGCGGTGAGACGGCGCCTATTATCGTTACTGATCCAATCCTCTCGGGTCTGCCGAGGACCTTCACCTTGCCCGCCCTCTCATAGAACTCGGCTATCTTGTCGGGGAGGTAGGCTGGGTAGCCCCTCTCGACGGGCATCTCCTCGAGCCTGCCTGAGATCTCCCTCAGCGCCTCAGCCCACCTGGAAGTTGAGTCGGCCATCAGGGCCACGTTGTAGCCCATGTCCCTGTAATACTCCGCCATGGTTACGCCGATGTATATGCTGGCCTCCCTCGCCGCGACGGGCATGTTGCTCGTGTTGGCTATGAGTATGGTTCTCTCCATGAGTGGCCTGCCAGTCCTCGGATCCTTAAGCTCGGGGAATTCTGTAAGCACCTCGCTCATCTCGTTCCCCCTCTCCCCACACCCAATATACACTATCACGTCGGCGTCGCTCCACTTAGCCAGCTGGTGCAGCATGACCGTCTTGCCAGTTCCGAAGCCGCCTGGGATCGCCGCAGCCCCACCCTTGGCGACCGGGAAGAAGGTGTCGATGACCCTCTGCCCCGTTATGAGGGGCTCCGTCAGGGGGAGTCTGCCCTCCGGCTGGAAGGGCCTCGGGACCCTGACCGGCCACTCCTGGTACATCTTGACCGGTATCTCCCTGCCATCCTTAGTCCTCAGGAGCGCCACCGGCTCCTCCACGGTGAACTCCCCCTCCTCAACGCTGATCAGCTTGCCCTCCAGCCCGGGCGGTATCATGATCCTGTGTTCTATCATATAGGTCTCCTGGACTGTACCTATTATGTCTCCAGCCGCGACCTCAGCCCCCCTCTTGACTGTGGGCTTGAAGTACCACTTCCTCTTCCTATCCAGGGTATAGGCCTTTATCCCCCTGGTTATGAACGGGCCCTGCTTGAGTAGCTCGTGGAGGGGTCTCCCAACCCCGTCAAAGACGTTGTAGAGGAGCCCGGGGCCAAGCTCTGCCACAAGCTTCCTTCCAGTCGCGTACACCTTGTCCCCAGGGCGGAGGCCGCTTGTCGGCTCATAGACCTGTATAGTAAACCTGTCCTTCGAAACCCTGATGACCTCGCCGATAAGCCTCTCGTCGCCAACCTCGACGACCTCTCCTATCTCGATGTCCTTCACGCCAACCGCATCGACTACCGTCCCGCTTATCCTCTCTATCTGCCCAACCCTCTCTTCCAGGCTCATCTCACACCACCAAACAGTATGTCTAAGATTCTACCCCTACCCTCACTCTTAAACTTTAGAAGCCTGGCATCAACACTATTGTTATAGTACTGCCTCATGTCACCTGTATAGGCGATAACTCCTCCCATCACCTTGGCTGGCTCCTCAGAAACCCTTATGGAAACCCTGGAGCCCTTCATCTTCTCCACAACCCTCTGGATCCTAGGCAACAGCTTCTCGATAAGCGCGCGATCCCGCTCATTAACAGCTATCACGTACTCGGAGCCCCCAAGCCCCATCAGGGCCTCAACAGCCAGTTTAAAGAGGATCTCCTCGTATTCAGGGCCGCCCGACTCGACAAACTTCCTCAACTTCTCCTCCGCAAGGGCGAAGGCCTTCTCGGTCAGCTCAGACTTAACCTTCAGAAGCAGCCTCCTACCCTCGATCCTCGCCTCGGCAAGCGCGACCCTCTCCCTCTCAGCCAGCCTCTTCTCTATCTCAGCCAGCTTCTTCGCGGGTATCTGCTCAGCCTTCCTACGGGCCTCCGAGATTATTTGCTCAGCCTTCTTTTCGGCCTCGGCAAGTATCCTCTCAGCCTCCTCCCTCGCCAGCCTCATTATCTCCTCTACGAGCGCCTCGACACTCATCCTAGCCCACCTCCAGGCCTAGAACAGCCTTAAAAATGTGCCCAACCGCGTCCCTAAGCCTCTTCTCCCCCTCTTCCCTAAGCCTATCCGCCTTCAAGCCGTACTCCCTCAGGAGCTCAGCCTTCTTCCTCTCGATTCTCTCCTCGCCCTGCTTCAGAACGTCGTCGAAGCTGGTTCGCTCAGCGGCCTCCACTATTAGGCGGGCCTGCCGCTCAGCATCCCTGAGAATCTGTTCCGCCTTCTTCTTGGCATCCTCAACAAGCCTTTCTGCCTCCTTCTCCTTTTCAACCAGCCTCTTTATGTCCTCAACCAAGGCTCAACCCTCCAGCTTCAACCTAACCCCGACGGCCTGACTAATCAAGGTGTATATCTCATTTAAACGTTCATTCATGCTCCCCTCAAACCCTGGGATCACCGCGAAGATGGGGTAGACCTGCTTGCTCCTGACCAGCTCCGACCGGAGCTTCCTCAACTTAACCGCGTTTGCCTCAGAGAGTATTATAACCTTCACCTCACCCTCCTCGACCAGCCGGGAGACGCTCTCCTTAACCTCCTCAAAGCTCTCAGCAACTATTCCCCTAACCCCAGCCAGCCTGAAGGCGGTCACCAGGTACCTGTCGCCAACCACCACGATCGACATCACATCAACCTCAAAAACATAATATTTTAAAACTATCTACCCTCCACCGCCCTGGGACTCGTAGAGCTCCTTCCTCCTAGCCTCAAGCATGTTCCTCTCCACCCCAACGTAGTCCGCCACACACCCAACCCAGACGCCCCTCTCCTTGGCCTTTTCGATAACGGGGGCCATCCTCTCCTCCCACTGGAGATCTCTAAGGAGGTGATGATCCATTATGAGGGCCTTCAGCTCGTCAACCTCCTCCAGAACCCTCAACAGGTTCTTCAAGCTCTCCTCAAGGCTTTTCCTTGAGTATCTGTACCCCAGCATGTAGGTCATTGGCCCGTCGATCAACAGTATGTTGGGCCTGGAGTTAAGGATGAAGTCGACCTGCTCATCGAGGGAGGGGCCCTCAACGTCGCTCGTATGAAGGAACTTCGTGGAGCCGTCGTCCACCAGAACCTCCACCACATAGCCGAGCCTAGTGTTCGTCCCATGGGGAACCGGCTGTGAGAACCTGAGCACCGTGTTCCCGAAGGTGAAGGTTGCCCCGTCGGCATGCTCGAGCCTCGAAACCCTACCTGAAATGTTGTTCAGGAAGTATGCCGCTCTCCTCCTCTGACTCCAATTAATGTTCTCAGTGGGGTGCTTAACTATGAGGAACTTCCCATTGTATATCTCCAGGTTCTCGTTGGGGTTGTGATGGTCATAGTGGTAGTGGGTGACCACGAGGACCTCCGACCTCCCAGCAAGCTCCACGATCCTCTCCCAGTCCTCAGCCATCTTCATAATCTCAACCTCGTGGGGCGGCAGCCCGTACCTCTTAGGGGCAAGCGCAACCCCCGGATCAATAAATATCGATACGTCCCCCGTCTCAACGTAGGTGGCCATGCTCCTGGCCCCCATCGAATCGAAGCTCACAAACTCCAACCGCAACCCAGGCACCCGAGAAAATAGAAGTTAAAGAAACATAAAAATACGCCACCCAGACCCTGAAGAACCAGCGCCCACAAACGCTACGAGCTCCCTAGACGCCTTAGATAGATGCTATATGGTTGAGGCAGAAATCAATAGTAGAACGTTAGTCATGGACGTAACGTTCTACTCGTCCAGCAGCACGGAGCACCATGTGGAGGATTTATCTTAACCCAGCCTGCGGTGATGACCCAGCGCTGCGTCCCCGTTATGGGGGGCTCAACAGTAAACTCAAAACCCGGCTCTATCTCCACAGTCTGGTCGGTAGCCCAGTATGACCAGGCGCTGGTGAAGTCGTGATGCCAGCCTGCAATCTCGGCGCCCAGGTTACTTTCACTTGAAACTTGCAGTATATGGCTGCCGGGGTATGTCCAGGAGAGCGTTGTTGCTGGGGATCCGGAGAGCTTGACGCTGAGTATTGGGGGTAAGTGTAGTGATGTGGGGTCATAGTCCCTCAAATTGTATATTGATGTATAGTACGTCAGGCTATAGGTGTTGTAGAGGTGATCGTTCCAGTAGTTAGTCCACCATAACCTGTGCCCCGAAACCATCTCAGTGGTCGCTCTAACAATCCATAGATCCATGTTAGGCCATAGATCGTTAAGGTACTGGTAGACGGCATGCTTGATATTCAGCCTTCCGTATGGATACCAGAGGTTTCCCGAACTCCAGGAGACATAGCCCACGACCTCCCAGCTTCCAGCGACCGTCAACAGGTTGGCCGAATCCCTTAGGACGTCGGGCGAGAGGCTTCCACCGTAGCCCTTAATGTAAATCGAGTGCCTCCCATGGATGTAGGGTATGTCTGAAAGCAGCCTATACGCATACACCTCAGTGCCATTATACCTCACCGAGAAGGCGGCGAGCCCGCTGACCAACCTTAACACCTGCCTGTTAACATCACCGTTAATAACAAGGATGACAAACCCCTCCAGCATACAGACCTTCAAGGTTGCAAGCTCAGACTCACTAAGCACCCTGCCCAGAACTATTAGTCCAACCCTCTCAGGAACCTCCAAAAGCGCATCCAATATGAAGATATCCTTAAAACCAGCCTTTAATGCGTACTCCCTCAGCCAACGAGGCCCTAAAATATATACAAATATGTCATCAACGCTTCTTAATGACGATGTCTCTATTAGGCTTACCTCATTTATATAGTAAG
>WAQG01000172.1 GCA_015520395.1 Candidatus Geoarchaeota archaeon | reverse complement strand
GTATTTCCACCCTGTCTAGGATCCTGCCTGTGGCCTTGTCCCTCACTGTGACCACGAGTCGGTTACCCACGTTCTCGTTCGGAAGGAATATGAACCCCCTGAGCACGCCGGGCCCCTGCTCCAGCGTCACGTTGGCCGGGGCTGTGTGGACCTCCTTCTCCGGCGGGAAGACCTTTATAGTCTCCCACACCCTCAGCGCCTCCACCTCGACGGCGGATGGGTTGTCCACGTAGACCAGTATGGGTATGGCTGCATCCGCCCCGGAGGGCACGTATACGTCGGCAGCGGCGGCAAGGATCGAGGCTGGCTTAGAGGCGCTGGCCACACCCAGCTTCAGGTAGGTTGTCCAGTGGTTGGCATTGTTTATTGTGGCGCCCTCGAAGCCTGCAGGAGCCTTTAGCGTCTCCTCCATAAGCTCAGGCAGGGTGGCCGTCATCCCGGCCTCGAGGAAAGCGCCCGGAGGAACCATGGGTAGCGCCAGGCCGTAGGAGAACTCCAGCATAACGCCCAGGGCCACCCCTGCTACCGCTCTCACGGGCAGTGTTAGCACCGCCAGCAGAGTTCCCAGAAGGCTGGTCTGCTCCACCTCCTCCGTGCCGAGCCAGATAATCGTTGAGGGGCCCTTAGGGGTCCCCGTGACAACCACGTAGAGGTTAGTGTTGGTGAAGTTCTCCTCCATTGCCCGCCATACGTCCTCCACCCTCACCCTCAGTGTAGCGTTGAAGGGTGGCACACCTTTGCCGTCGAGGATCTCAGCCTCCACGCCCCAGGCGGTGTCTTTAACCTCCAGGCTCACGGACTGGTTGAAGGGGCCTATGGGCTCCACCCTTAGGGTTATCTCCGTCCACTCGCCAGCCTTGACAAGGGGTTTGCTTGTGATGGGCCTGATCAGGTATGATGGGTAAGCGTAGACCCTGAAGGGTATCAGCACGGTTGAGGCGAAGCCCCCGCCCCTGGCCGTGAGCACCACGCTGTACTTGCCTAGCGGCGCATCCCCTGACAACTCGATCTTCACGCTGGCCCTGCCTGGAACCTCCACGCTCCTGGGGGCAGACACGTTGACCAGCCCAGGCCTCAGCAGGTTGGCTCCAACACCCACATCGCTAGTATGATACCAGACACCCACAACCTCCAGCTCCACCCTCCCCGAAAACCCGTTATACCCCTCAAAGACCAGTGAGGCCTCGAAGCCCCCTCCGCTGGGAATGGCGGCAACCGTCTCCAGCGATACGGTGAAGAAGGGCTCCTCCATGGGTGGAAATGCCGGGGAGGGCTGGGCTGTAGTGGTGGTTGTAGTTGTGGTTAGGAACGTCGTGGTGGGTGTGGGGGTTGGTGTTGTGAGGGTAGGTGCGGCAGGCACCCTAGGTCCAGCCCTCCTACCCGTCAACGCGCCGATAACAGCCACCACTAATACTAGGAGGAGAAGAACTGCGGCGATCCTGGCAAGCCTGCCCACCAGGACCACCCCTCTTTCACACCGTTTAACCTTAGGAGATCCTAGGGCGACTCAACCCTTATGAATCTTTCCAAGAAAAAACCGAAAGAAACCATAATTTAAAAACATAAATATCAATACTATTATTAGAACACCAGAAACCCGAAACAACAAATGGAAGCAACCCGGGAGCCCCACAGTATTCGTCCAAGTGCGTGTAATTCCGTGAACTGATTGGATCACCCACTTAGCGGCTTCTAGCGGTTAAGCTGAGCCAAGTCTTCTCCAAGTTAAGAGTAGGAAGCTGAAAACGGCTCAGCCTAGGTTCTAAAGCTTAAAAGGGACTTGGTGAACAAGCCTCAGAACCCGTTTACACACACATCTATGCCTTTAACATTCTCCCGTCTCCATAAACGTAGGTTACGTATTCCTTGCCTATTCATTTTCTTAAGTAGTTACACCTGTGTGGGTGGGAGCGTGGCGCCTAAAGAGGTGCGACGACATAGTGGAAACGCCGAAGCCTTAGGATCCCGTGGTTTCGACGGTTTGCGGTTAACCTATCTCAGTTTGTGGTGAAACGCTTTTTACTTCCGCTGCGGAAGTGACTTCCGCTGTGAAAGTATGCTGTTCGATGTACGGCCTAAGAGGAGAAGGGTGGATCTCTACGACTTCGACGAGGAGTACGCCAGACTTGTGGATGCGCTGGGCGAACCCCTCATAGTTGTCAGGGGGCTTAGGAGGACTGGTAAGACGTCGCTCGTGCTGACGGCTCTAGAGGAGTCCGAGGCCTACTATGTTTTGTTCGATTTCAGGGAGGGATATAGGTCCCGAAGGGATCTCTACGAGGTGCTGGCTAGGGGTATAAGCGGGTTCTTGAAGAGGCTTTCCCGTAGGAGGAAACTGTTGGAGCTCTTCAGGGGGGCATTGGGGTCCCTTAGGGGGGTTTCTGTCTATGGTTTCCAGGTCTCGCTGAGCTGGGGTAGGGATAGGCCCCTCCTTTCCGAGCTGTTCGGGGAGCTGGGGAGGTTCGCCTCAAGCGCCGGGATGAAGGTGGTGCTAGTGTTCGACGAGGTTCAGAGGTTGGGCGGCCCGCTGAGGTTCGAGGTTGGAAATACGCTGGCTTACGCCTATGACCACATTGAGGGGCTCTCCCTCATCCTGACGGGCTCGGAAGCGGGGCTGCTGGAGGGCTTCCTGGGGGATCCTGAGTCGCCTCTCTACGGCAGGGCCTATGTGGAGATCTCCACTAGGAGGCTCTCACGGGAGGAGTCCCTGGACTTCCTGAGTAGGGGGTTCGCCCAGGTCGGCGTAAGTGTACCTGAGGAGGAGTTGGAGGAGGCTGTGAACATGCTCAACGGGATTATAGGGTGGCTCACCTACTACGGCTACTCTAGGTACAAGGGGGGCAGAGGCCTGGAGGAGATTAAGAGGGAGGCCGTTGCTCTTGCTAGGAGGGAGCTGGAGAACTTCATAGCCACCAGGATGAGCAGGAGGTACGCCCTGGTGATGAGGCTTCTGGCCGAAAACGTTAGGTCCTGGAGGGAGCTGAAGAGACGCCTGGAAGAAGCGGAGAAGCGCCCGGTCAGCGACAGGGTGCTCCACGACATACTGTATCAGCTGAAGAGGCACTCCATAATAAATGAAAACCTGGAATACACGGACCCCGTGGTGGGGGAGGCAGCCAAAACCCTGGGCCGTAGCGCTACCTGGTAGTACAGGTTGGGGCCTGCTACCTGGGGCCTCTCGGTCCACAGCTTCGTGCAGCACGCCAAGTAATTTCATGCTGGCGATCCAGGATGGCTGGGAGGCGGGTCTTGCGGCTCCTGAAACCCTGAGTCTGCAAGTGTTCGCCCAACAAGAAGGTTTATCGGTGAAAGGGTAGACTGGAACGAAAATTTAGCGTTTTGGCCCCTATCACATGCCCATGTATGCCTTAAGGATTCTCTCGTCGTTGGCCACCTTGTCCCTTGGGCCTTCGAGCACTATTCTCCCGGTCTCCATGACGTAGGCGTAGTCGACTATTTTGAGGGCGTAGTGGACGTTCTGCTCCACTAGGAGCACAGTTACACCTTCCTCCCTTATCCTGGTTATGGCTTGCATGAGGTCGCTGACTATCCTTGGAGCCAGGCCTAGGCTTGCCTCGTCTATCATTAGGAGCTTGGGCCTGCTCATCAGCCCCCTTGCTATGGCGAGCATCTGCTGCTCCCCGCCGCTGAGGGTCCCCGCTTTCTGGTTTAGCCTGCTTTTGAGTATGGGGAAGAGGTTGAACACTACCTCTAGGCTGTCTCTTATACACATC
>WAQG01000171.1 GCA_015520395.1 Candidatus Geoarchaeota archaeon | reverse complement strand
GCCTTTTCCCCCTCCTAGCCATCTCCTCAACTTTTACCAGGCCGGGGTGTGGGAAGCCCAGCTCCTCGCCGAACGAGTCGAGGAGGTTCCCCAACGGGAGATCGAGGGTCTCTCCAAAAATCCTGTAGCGGCCTCCCGAGTAGGCAACTATCATCGTGCTTCCACCCGAAACAAAGACGACCAATGGATCCTTGGTGCCGGTCATGTACCTGGCTATCTCGATGTGGGCGACTCCATGGTTAACTGGAACCAGGGGGAGGTTTAGGCGCAAGGCTAGGGTTCTTGCAACGGTAGCCCCAACCCTAAGGCAGGGCCCCATCCCGGGCCCCAGAGCAACAGCTATAAACGCGAGGTCGCTGAGCCCCACTCCAGCCTCCTTTATCGCCTCCCTCAAAACACGGACTGCAACTGAGACGTGGTGTCTGGACGCCTCCCTCGGGTGTATTCCCCCGCTAGCCGGGCGGTAGACTGAGCGAACCTCTGAAAGTATTCTACCATCTAGTGAGACCACTCCCACGCCAAAGGTGTGGGCAGTACTCTCGATACCTAGCCCAGCCTTCAAGGCCCCCTCTAACCCTGTATGAACTCAGTGTATCCGCACTGTCCGCAGTGCCACCTTGGAACGGGCTTCTTGTGCAGAGCCATGTATGAGCCGCATCTTGGACACTTCTTGTTCTTCGGCTTTATCGTGCCCGTCTTGTAGTCATACTCGTACATCTTATGGATGTGGGCCATCTTTACTCACCCTCCTTCTTTGGGGCGTTCCTCTTTATAATATGTTCGGGCTCTATCTTAACTGCATCAGGATTTTTGTAGACATGTATGCGTCCTATTGTTAGGTTTGTTCCATATCTGGTTGAGAGGCTTCTAACTATTACCAGGTCGATCGGCACCCCCAGCATCGAGGCGAAACGCTCCCTCACGGCGTATCTGGACGGCGTGGACTGGCCCGGATGCCTTATCTCCACAATGTACTCCTTCCTCTCAAGCAGCTTGTTGTCATACTCAGAGGCTATCTTAACCTCAAACTCAGTCATCACGCCCCACCCTTATGCGCTCTAACACCTTTTTAGCAGCCTCCTTTTTAGACTTATCGCAGAAAACAGCAACTACTCCAAGCCTAGGGTGCCCGTAGGCAACCACAGACCCCTCATCAACCATGGTTATCAGGGGGAGGGCGAGCATATCCTCCTCCCCATCAACGACCAGAAACCTAACACCCCTCTTGAGGGCCTCAGAGATAGCTTTAATGGCCTCATCAGTTATGGTGCCGGGCGGGTTCACAGCCTTTAAGAATCTTTCAGGCTTAACCCCGGAGTAGTCCCGCCTCATAACCCTCCCATCAATTATGGAGAGTTTAAACTCCAGCCCGGAGGTGATGGCAAGTGAGGTTACATAGTCGCCCACTATATAAAGGTTGCTTGAACCCAGAACCCCCATTATCATACTCAAAACCCGAATTGCAGTCTTGCCCTCGTGTGGTATCAGGATACCGAAGGGATACTTAAGGAGAATCCTAACATCCGTACACTCCTCGCCGCACCTTCCAACAAGGCCTCCGGCTGGCTCGTTTGGGCTTGGAGGGGGGAGCCTGTAGAGGATCTTCAACCGCTAGATCACCTTTATTGCATACCTTCCAGGCTTAGTGATGTTAAGCATCTTAGCTAGCTGCGACTCCTCAGGCTTATAGACTATTATCATGCCTGACCACTCCTTTGAGAAGCTTGTAGAGCCGCAGACCGGGCAGACCTTCTCCTTCTCCTCAACGAGGCGCTTGCACTTGACGCACGCCTTAAGACCGAAGGTCACCCTCCTGGACAAGGCTATCAGGACCCCCTAAGCTTCTCAATATCCTCCTTTATCCACTCAAGCTTCCCCATAAACGGCTGCCTCATTGTGAGCCCTATCTTCATGACTGATGGGGAAGCACTCACTGAGACTATCCGCGCCCGAACAACATCACCTATGGTGATGATCCGCCGGGTCTTTTCTCCCATCAGGGTGCCTTGCCTGGGATTGTATGTCAGATGATCATCCATTATCTGGGAGATGTGCGCAAGCCCCTCAACTGGCCCAAATCTAACAAAGACGCCGAAGTTCCTCACATCCGTAACCTCTCCCTCTATAACCTCCCTCTCCTCGGGTATGTATGAGAGGGCGTCAAACTCCACCACATGGTATGAGGCCCCATCACCATATATCATCTTTCCGATATGCGAAATCTTAACGTTATATATAGCCAGAACCCACCCTATCCCCGGGATATACCTATACTCATACTCCTCTCTCAACACCTCCTTAGCAACCTCCTCGAGGGGCGAGCCGAGCTTGTCCGGCGTTATTCTGACAACGTCACGAATTCTGTGGAGCATATACATGGCAAAGATACACCAGCCATTTTATAATAGACCTGCTAAAAAACTTAAGCCATCACAACTCACCATATACGCCTATCCCCCCATCCGCCCTAAGGTATATATGAGGGATGCCAGCAGCCCTTAGCTTAGCCCTGAGCTCAACATCATTAGTAGCAACCGGGATTCCAAGCTCCGACGCCGCCCTCACTATGTAGTCGTCGACTGCTTCACCACCGCTCCTTGGGAAATCTAGAATCTCAAATTTCCTGGCAATCTGGAGGGCAAGCCTAGCCTTCAAACCCTTCCTGCCTGGCCGACCAGAAAGGTTGGCAAGCTCCTCTAAAACTCCCGGAAGCACAATGGCTTCGATGCGATCCTCGATCATATCTTCAGCCAGCCTAAGAAGATCCTTACCAATCTCAACCATTTCTAAAAGGAAGCTCGAATCCACTATCACCCTGACCATTCATCGAACTACCCCGTATCCTATAAGCCTCCACCGATTAGCAATCCTCCTACTTATCGCAACCCTGCTCCCCTTAAAGGCCACGACTGGAAGGAGCAGTTTTAACTCAACCTTATCGCTTGTAACGTGGGTGACCTTGCTAAGCGTCCTCGCCGCCCCTACGTTCAGAACCAGATCCTCACCTACCCTAAGCCTTTCGACGGGAACGGGCTTCACTATTCCTACAACCGTGTCGAACAGCTCGTAGTCGAGGCTTAGCTCCCTAGCCGGCTCAGGCAGCCGCCCAGGCTTACCGACAACATTGCTGATCATCGCGTCAGCCTTAGTTAAGGCTGGATCAAGCTCCGTTGAGACACCTATGAGGCCTCCTGGGCGGGCAACCTTAAGCGGAACATCCCCACTTCTAAGCCCCGTTATCTTCGTCTGGAGCGGCACAAATTTCAGTTTACCCTTCTCCTTAATCTTAGCCCCCGGAAGGATCTCGATCTCGTCCCCCACCCTTAAAACGCCCTGTATTATGCTGCCGCCAAGAACACCGCCCTTGAGATCATCCACCTTTGTCCCCGGCTTATTCACGTCGAAGGAGCGGATCACGTACATGATCGGGTCTTTATGCTCATCCCGCCTGGGGGTCGGCATGTACTTCTGGATAGCCTCTATAAGTATATCCAGGTTGGCTTTATGAAGGGCGGAAACCGGTATTATAGGGGCGTCCTCAGCAAACGTTCCCTCCAAAAACGCCTTTATCTCCTTATAGTTCTCAAGGGCCCTTTCCCGACCCACTATCTCCACCTTGTTCTGAACCACAACTATGTTTCTCACACCCGTTATCTCAAGCGCCTTAAAATGTTCCCTGGTCTGCGGCTGAGGACACGGGGCAGTCGCATCTATCAAAAGGAGGGCGGAGTCCATAACGGCGGCCCCTGAGAGCATAGTGGCCATCAGCATCTCATGGCCGGGACTGTCAACGAAACTAACCATTCTCACAGGCTCAAGCGGGCTGCCGCACCTGGGACACTTGCCGTCAGGAGCTAGGGCTGAGGTCGTCCACCTTTCAGGTTCTGGGCACACCGGACACCTCATGATCATCGTGTTAGCATAGCCCAGCTTGATGGTTATGCCCCTCCTCTGCTCCTCGCTATGCCTGGCTGCCCAGACGCCACTTAAAGCGTAGACAAGCGTGGTTTTGCCGGAGTCGACATGGCCAGCTGTCCCTATATTTATGAGGGGCTGCTTAAGCTCCACCCTCTCAGAGCCTGCGTCCTCCGTAATAACCACCTCCCATCTTCGAGCTAAGGTTTGCTCGAGGAAATTTAAATATTAGCTTAGCTCTCAAAAAGGGAATGCTAATCGCCTTCCTCCCTCTGATAGACTATTACCGTGTTAATCTGGACTATGTCCTCTGTAATCGTGTTGCCCCTGACGGTCACCCTCTTCCTCATACCCTTCTCCGGGGGATGGTAGCCCGGGGGTCCTGAGAGGAGGAGCTTTCTTTTCACGCCGCCCGGAAGGTCTGGTCTCATTGGGAAGCCTGAGTCGTCGCTTCCACCTGTGATCTTGAGGGTCAGTTCAGGTAGCCTCTTTACAAGCTCCTCGAAGGCCTTTTTCTTCTCCTCTGAAGGCTCCTCTTCGACACCCCTTTCCTTCTTCTTGGAAATCTCTATGTCCTCCCTCCTCAAAATGGCGCCCCTGATCACGTCGCCTATCTTCTTCCCGATAAGCCTCCTGGCGGAGTCACCCTTCACCACTATCTGGACGGCCCTGCCGGTCTTGGGGTCACTTACAACAATTCTGAAGCTAAGTATCTTACCTGCCCTCTTAGACACTCCCCACTCACCATCCAAAAGCGGAACTGCTCCCGCAAATATTAAGCTTACCATCCAATCTGGAGCTACTCGAGGCCCAGATACCTCCTCTTCAGCATGTAGAGCAGCTCTTTTTCATCTCCGCTTAGAAGATGCCCGTACCTGCTGAGAAGCCTGTTCACGTGGTCCTCAGGCACCTTAACGTAGAGTACGTCGCCCTCCCTTATATTCCTCCCAACGAACGCCCTCCCCCTTATCGATATAGCAACCTCAGCCCCCTTCCTCGCCTCGTCCAGCGGGTTGCCTGACTCCTGAATCTGCTTTATCTGGCCAATCACAGTTCCATCCTCCTTCATGAGTGGGTACCCCGGCCTTATCCGTCCCGCGAGCACCTCCACACCGACGATCGCCGGGTTACTCCGCCTGAAAACGAACCCTGGAAGTATCCTTATCATGCCTGGCAGAATCAGCTTTGATAACTCGGCCATCTCCTCCCTTCTTCTAAGCTCCTCCACCCACTCCTGATACTCCTCCACCAGCCTATATATTATATTACTGACAAACACCTTTATACCCCTGCTGGAAGCCTCTATACGCGCATCTTCGAGAACCTTCACGTTGAAGGCCAAAATACATCCATAATACTTGTTAAGGCTTCTTGAAACCGATGCCTCAATAACATCCCTTCTAGAAACAGGGCCTACATCAGCCAGCCTGACAGGAATCTCGAAACTCCTCAGATAGGATACGAGAGCCTCAAGGCTTCCGAGCGCATCGGCCTTGACGATGACACCCTCCTTATCGGTTTTCACCCTTATTGCAGCCACCTCCTCCATAATCGACTTCACAACCTTCTCCACATCCCTCTCATCCCAAACGGCCATCATGGGCGCGCCTGCAACCGCTCCCTCAAGATCGGGGGCAGCTATCTTCACCCCGGTAGCTGCCACGACCTCCTCGACGTGAAGGAACTTGTCCTCGGGTGACCTCATCTCATCAAGCGGCTTTGGCATCAAGAGAGCCCTGATACGTGTGATGACAGGCTTTTCCAGCCCCCCAACAACTATGAGATCGGTCTTACGCAGTATGCCGTCAAAGATTATCACGTCTATAGTGGTTCCAAGTCCAGGCTCCTCTTTAACCTCAAGAACCACACCCTTGGCAGGCCCCGAGGTATAGGCCAATTGGCTGGTCATGTATGCCTGGGCAAGCCCACTAACTGCTGCGAGGAGCTCGGCTATACCCTCACCCGTCACGGCGCTGGTCGGAATTATGGCAACTGTCCTTGTGAAGTCCCGAACTCTATCAATCCTCTCAGCCCTGAACCCGAGCTTAGCGAACTCCCCAACCACCTTGTAGAGCATCGTCTCGAGGTAGTTCCTCACCTCAGGACTCTGCTTTGCAAAAGACTCCAAGAAGGAGGTGGTATTCATCGGCTTCCACCCAGGTATCCTGTCTATCTTGTTTAAAGCGACCACGAACGGGGTTTTCCTAGCCTTAAGGATCTCTATGCTCTCGTATGTCTGCTTCTCAAACCCTTTCATGACATCTATGACGAGTATAGCCATGTCCGCAACCGAGCCTCCCCTTCTCCTAAGGTTTGCGAACGCCTCGTGCCCCGGAGTGTCTATTATCAAGAGCCCAGGTATCCTTATCTTAATCCTGAACATCCTTGATAGCGGAGCTATCATATGCTCTATCACCTCCCTGGGAAGTAGTGAGGCGCCGATAT
>WAQG01000170.1 GCA_015520395.1 Candidatus Geoarchaeota archaeon | reverse complement strand
GGGATGGGCATACTCGCGTCCATAGCTACGTCGCTGGCGGTCAGGGTGAAGGAGGGGGGTAACCCCTCGACGCCTCTAACCCTGTCCTCGATAGCTGCAGCCGCGCTCACCGCCATATTGTCGCTGCCGGTCTCAATATACATGCTAGGGTATGACAACGGGCTTAAGGTCTTTACTGCAATCCTGGCTGGCCTAATAGCCGGCATAGTTATCGGGACCACTTCCGACTACTTCACCAACAGGGACAGGTGGCCGGCCAGGCGTGTAGCTGAGATGTCCCAGATGGGGCCAGCGCTTACCATACTAACCGGAATGTCCATGGGGTTTCTGAGCACCTTCATACCTATAGTTGGCGTTGCAGTGGCTGGCATAGTGGCATACCTGCTGGGGCCAGGGGTGTATGGGGTTGCGATGGCAGCTGTTGGCATGCTCTCAATAACGGGGATCGTGGTATCAGCAGACGCGTACGGCCCTATAGTTGATAACGCGGCTGGGATAGCCGAGCAAGCCGGGCTTGAGGAGAAGGTTAGAGACATAGCAGACACTCTAGATTCTGCAGGAAACACTATGAAGTCCATATCCAAGGGGTTCGCAATAGGCTCTGCAGCGTTAACTGCGCTGGCACTGCTAGTAGCGTACATTCAGGTGGCAGAGGTTCAAGCATCTATGCTCACCCTGCTGAACCCCAAGGTGATATGTGGGGTCCTCATAGGCTCCGCGCTTCCAGCGATATTCACCGCAATAGTTATAATGGCGGTGAGCGACTCGGCCTTCGTCCTAATAGATGAGATCAGGAGGCAGTTTAGAGAGAGACCGGGCATACTAGAGTGGAAGGAGAAACCTGACTATGGAAGGGCAGTGGCGATAGTCACGACTTATGCTCTGAAGAAGCTTGTACTCCCCGGGGTCATAGCCATAGTCTCGCCCTTAGTAGTTGGGTTCACGCTAGGACCCGAAGCCCTCGGGGGGATGCTAGCCGGCGCCATAGTTACCGGTCTTGTCCTAGGACTCTTCCAGGGCAACGTCGGTAACACCTGGGATAATGCCAAGAAATACATTGAGCTCGGCAACCTAGGGGGCAAGGGAAGCGATACTCATAAGGCGGCCGTGATAGGCGATACTGTAGGCGATCCCCTCAAGGACTCCTCGGGGCCCTCAATAAACATATTGATAAAGCTGATGAGCATAATCTCCCTAGTGTTTGCACCGCTGATCTCCCAGTACTACCTACTAAGGTAAAAACTGTTTTTTGAGGCTACCCTCTTCTTAGAAGCTTACCGGGCTTAGCGCCAGTATGCTCTCCCTCCTCGACCACTATCCTCCCGTTGACCACCACGTGGCTTATGCCCTCCGGGTGCTGGTGGGGATCATCGAACGTAGCAGTATCTCTTATAGTGTACTTGTTGAATATGACCAAGTCCGCCTTCATGCCAGGCCTTATCAGGCCCCTGTCCCACAGCCTCAGCTTTCTAGCGGGCAAGCTCGTCATCTTCCTTATAGCCTCTGGCAGACTTATCACCTTTAACTCTCTAACGTAGCGGGCTATGACCCTGGGGAATGCGCCGTAGTTTCTGGGGTGAGGCTTGCCCTCTCCAGGCTTCTTTATTGAGCCGTCACTTCCTATTGCTACGTAGGGGTGTGAGATGGCTTTTATCACATCGTCCTCGCACATCCCATGGATTATCATCCCAGTAGCGCCCTCATCGTCCAACAGTAGCCTTACTGTAGCTTCGAACTCGTCTACACCCCACTCCCTAGCTATCTCCGCTATGGTCTTGCCCTCCACATCCTTGTGGGAAGTAGAATATGAGATGGCTATGAGGCTCCATTCCAGCCTTCTACCTCCCATCAGGCCTCCTTTAAGCTCCCTCTCTATCCTTGAGAGGGCCTCTTCGTCCCTCAGTCTCTCCAGCATCTTCTTCACCCCTCCCTCTCTGGCCCATGAAGGAATTATCGCTGAGAGACTCGTTGAGGAGGCGGTGTACGGGTACGCGTCGGCGGTTACGTCAAGCCCTCTCTCTGCAAAGTCCTTTATTATGCCTAGGGCGGTCTCCATCTTGCCCCAATTCGGTCTTCCGGAGGCTTTTAAGTGGGATATCTCAACAGGCAACCCAGCCTCTAACCCTATCCTTACAGCCTCCATTATGGAGTCTATCAGCATTTCCCCCTCGTTCCTCATGTGGGTAGAGTATATCCCTCCATATGCGCTGGCGACCTTGGCCAGCTCTATTATCTCTTCGGTTCCAGCGTATACCCCGGGGGTATATATTAGGCCGGTGCTGAGGCCGAATGCCCCAGCTCTCATAGCTTCTCTAACGTGTCTCTTCATCTCCTCTAACTCGCGCCGTCTAGGAGGCTTGTTTTCAAAGCCTATGATGGCAGATCTTACCGTCCCGTGACCTACAAGGGTGGCTACGTTTATGCTCTTCTCCAGCTTGTCCAAGGTCTCCAAATATTCTCCGAAGCTCTCCCAGGTGATGTCAACCTCCTCAGCCAGGGGCCTCGCCTCAAGCAGGACCTCCCTGTTAGCCTCGGTTAGTGGGGCTGGTGAGAATCCGCAGTTGCCTACCACTATTGTGGTGACGCCCTGGAGTATGTAGTTGTCGGCGGTGGGACGTATGAATATTGAAATATCACTGTGGTTGTGTAAGTCTATGAAGCCTGGGGACACTATCAGCCCGCTTGCATCTATTATCCTC
>WAQG01000169.1 GCA_015520395.1 Candidatus Geoarchaeota archaeon | reverse complement strand
CTTGTGGGACTGGTTGGCCGCAGTTTGGGCATCTGGGTTGGTAGCCTGGTGTCCCGGGTGGGGTTGGTGGTTGGCCTGCGACTACTCCTGGGGCTGGTGCTGCTGGTTGTGTTGGTTGTGTGGGTTGTTGGAAGAGGGGTGGGATTATCATCATTCCTGCTCCGAGGCCTGCTCCTGGGCTTTTTCCGAGGCTTTCGGCGACCTCTGCGACTGTCTCCATTTGGAGGACGTTTTGGGCGGATACCCTTCCTGTGAGTAGCCAGAATAGCCTGTCCCTCCACTTCGGGTCTGTGACGTCTATTCCCTCGAACTTTACGTCGACTATGTGGAGGCCTAGCTCGGCGAAGTCTTCCCGGAGCCTTAGGGTTATCTCCTTTGTGACTCTGTCTAGGTTCTGGTAGACGTCCAGTAGGGTGTATCTTGAGAGGTTCTTCATTGCCCTTTCGTTGAAGTAGCCCCTGAGGTACTTGTCGAGCTCGCTGGTTGTGTAGAGGCTCTGCGCGCCCACAACCTTGTTTACAAATATGCTTGCGTCCTTAACCTCATACCAGAAGGTTCCGTGGAACTGGATCGGCGCTAGCTCCCTTGTCTGGGCCCGGCCGCCGAACTTCCCCTGAAACCTCTTCAGAGAGACGAAGATGACGGTTGCCCTGAAGGGGGTTCTTCCCCCGAAGCCCAGGGAGGCCAGGCCCTCGAGGATCGGGAAGTTAAGGGTTGTGAGGGTGTGTCTGCCGGCTCCGAAGACTGCATAGACCTTTCCGTCCCTGTAGAACACGGCGACCTCGTTTTCACGGACCACAAGCTGTGAGCCCCACTCGATCTCCTCACTTGGATACTTCCAGACGATCTCGTTCTCGCCCGGGTTCTCCCAAGCAATTACCTGGGCCATATCTACACCTCTCCTAACAATAGTCTCTCGCGCTGGGTGATAAACCTAAGCACCTCGTTGCCCATCTTATAGATCTCGTCCGAAGCCTTCACGGCCTCTTCACCATTTCCCTCAAGGCTGAGATCCCTAACCTTCTCGGCCTTATCCCTTATCTCCTTCGCCAGCGGCACCAGCTGTCCATCAAAGTTGAGGAGGCGCTCCAGCAGATCCTCCCTAACCTTAACCCGGTCGAAAAGCCCGGAGTACCCTGTGGGGGTATACTTCACCCTGTCTATACTCATCCGTATCCTCTTGATGGCTTTCTCTAGCCTCTCGGCGGCATCAAGCCCAGCCGTGTCGAGTATGGATGTTTGGGCCTCCTCTAAAAGCCTTAATGCCTCCTCAAGCTGTGTTCTGACATAGTCTCTCACAAGCCTGTCGTCCTCCCTGATCAGCTCCTTCTGCTTATATCCTCTGAAGCCCGGTATCAGTAACTCAAGCTTCTCGAGAAGCCCAAGCTCCTTCGAGATAACGCCTCACCCATTAAGAAGAGTTCCTAGGCATATTTAAATTAACCTCCGGCCACCCTCCCGCCTCGGAGAGCTGGGCTTGGATCGGTGTCGTTAGCCCGGCCATGAACGCTGCCCTTACCGTGAGGTAGAGTATTATCAGGTTTCTTGCCGCCGAGCATAGGGTTGTCAGGGCGAATGGGTCTAGGGGGCCGTATGGCGAATACTTGAATAGGAGGGAGCCCCACTCAGCGTAGGTCCACCAGAAGAGTATTACCAGGGAGTTGAGGATGTCGGCCATCCGTGTAAGGGTTTCTCCCCTGTAACTGGCTACGGCCAGGAAGGGAAGTATGAGCAGCATGTACTGGGGCTTGAAGACGTGGGCGCAGCTTAGGACTCCCCCCATAGTTATCAACGTGAAGACTGGAAGCGCCTTAACACCCTCCAAATCGGAGGCAGCCACGGCTAAGAGGCCTATTGTAACCAGCCCTGAAACGGCCAGGAATATTACCAGGGCGTAGGGGCTCTCCGACGCGCCTCCCAAGAGATATGGTAGCCATGACCCCTCAAAAACGCCCGAGATTAGCGGCGAATACGCCATGGAAACCGCCTGGAGCCCTCCAAACATCCCAATGGGTATAAGTGGAGCCAGCATTACTGGGAGGGACGTGACGAGGGTCTTTAGAGACCTCTCCCTCTCTCCCAGCAGTAACACCCCCAGAATCCCCGTAACTGCATAGGGGTTTGAAGCCGCTGCAAGGCCGAGGAAAAAGCCGCCTCGAAGAACCGAGCCCTCCATCTGAAGCCTAATCCCCCTTAGGAGCAGGGCGACTGTCAGGAGCTCCCAGCTATATATGCCGTAGGCAAGGAGGCTTAGGCTGGCCAGATAGAGATAGAGCCTTCGCTCCCCAACGCCGAGCCTTTTCGCCAGCCACCCAAGGTCCATCAGCGAGTACAATCCTGCAATGAAGAGAAGCGCTGAGTTTGCTAGGTAGAATGCGAGGGGTCCAACGTCCTTTGTGAGGAGCCAGATCCCGTGGGCGACCCAGGCCTGCAGTGGGTATGTCCCGGGGTTGTAGGAGACGTATGGGAGTCCCTGTCTCAGAAGCCCGAACACCCCATTTATGTCGCTGTAGTGGCTCCAGCGGGTATATGGGTTTGGGAGGTGGAGGAAGAGGCTGTAGATCATGATTGAGACGAACAGCGTCACCGATCCGAGGCTCAGGCCCACGCGCCTGAAGGGGTTGAGGAATGCCTCTAGCTCCTGGGGGAGGGGTATGTCGCCGGTGATCAGCCTGGCGATCCAACGCACATATGTATTAACGCCCCCGGTCTCTCCAGCCTTGGCTGGCCTCTCTCCCCTCCATATCTTCATGATCTCGGAGATGTCCCTTCCGGACGCCAGCCATTCTAGGAGCAGGGCTGTTTGCAGGTATATGAAGGGGGCTAGGAAGACCGCGTAGAAGCTGTATAGGGTGTGGTTTCCAGCCACCACCACCATGACGTAGCCGAGGAAGACCGCCCAGAGCCATAAGGCCGGGTAAAACTTTCTCCTCTCGCCCACTGCGTAGCGTATGGTTACTAGGGTTGCCAGGAACCCTATGGGGTAGAGAACCGGGTTTACCAATGCGCTTATGGGGGGGTCGAAGCTCATTGGGAAG
>WAQG01000168.1 GCA_015520395.1 Candidatus Geoarchaeota archaeon | reverse complement strand
TGGTATTGATATTGCGACACTCGGGCTTATCTATACTGTGGCCGCCCTTGTGACCGTGCCTCTTGCGCTGACCGCTGGGGTTCTTGCTGATCGGTATGGTAGGAAGCCCATGATTGTCCTCTCATATGGCTTTGCGACCCTGGGGGTGTTTATGGCTTTTGTTGCCCGTGGGTTGGCTGAGATACTTTTGTCAACCGTGTTCTTCGTTGCGTCCTTCTTTATGGGGGTCTCTTCAAGGAACCCGCTGGTCATGGAGTCTGTTCCCATTGAGTATAGGGGGAGGGCGATAAGCCTGGTTGTGATGGGGTTTACACTTCCATCGATCCCCGCCCCCTTCCTCGGCGGCTGGCTCGCCCCAAGGATAGGTTTTCGGGGGGTGTTCCTTGCGTCGACCGTGGTTTACGCCGGGGCTACTGCTCTAACCTCCCTGTTCCTTGTGGAGACCCTTAAACCGGGTGTTAGGCAGCCCTTAAGCATCACCGAGTTTCTCAAGCCCGGGCGCAGGCTCCTCCCACTCTACCCGTTCGTGATGATGGACAGGGCCGCCTGGACCCTATGGATGAGGATACTCAACGCACACCTGGCCGAGCTCTACGGCTACGGGCCCTGGGAGATAGGGATCCTGACCTCTGTTAGGAACGCGGCGTGGTTCCTTGGCCTCTACCCCTTCGGGGAGCTGGCCGACAAGTTTAACCGGTGGACGGGCCTCGCCCTCTCTGAGTCGTTGGGGATAGCCGCGCTAATCGCGCTCACCGTTGGGGGCAATATGTATGTTATTGGTCTAGGATGGCTTTTAATAGGGCTTTCGATATCGTCATGGATACCGGCATATAACTCGTTTATAGGCGACCTAACAACCGAGTCCGAGAGGGCTAAGGAGTTTTCAAAGATAAATACGGCTCGCTCGTTGATGGAGGTTCCGATGCCAAGCATAGGAGGCTATCTTCACGATAAATACAGCCCTGAATCGCCATTTGTGCTTGGAACGATCCTTATGGTTATAGCCCTCGCATACCTTGGCTACATAGTCGGGATTCAGCGTATAGGCTTTAAGAGATCCTCGTCCTTACAGGTAGCCACGGCTTAGCTAGTCTTAGGCCGAGTCTCCCCAGCTGGCGCTGTTAAGTTAACGTGCTCCCATTTCTAGGTGCGTGAAAAGAGCAGTCCTCCTGATCAGCTTAACTCGGCGACATCCTAGCCTTAAGGGCGTGGCTTAAATGTTATCTTGGTTCGAAGAACTCCATAAACCATCTAAAAGTTATTATGACGAGTATAAACCAGAAGTAGTAATTGATTGTTAGCAGGGGCGGCGCCCCCATAAGTATTAGAGAGGCCGAGTGGGCTGTATGGATAATTATTGATATGTATGTGCACCATTTGAGTCTTCTTCTAAATGTTTTGGCATCCCTCCCAACGACGGGTCGGTATAAATATATTGAGGTTGCCAGCATGCTTCCGACAACAACCATGTTTTCCTGGAGGAATATGGTAACTCCTACAGCCTCTCCTGTCAGGCCCTCCCTAAGCACCATTGGAGCCTCGATGTATATGGTCGCCAGCAACCCAAAGATCAATAGCAGTATTAGTCCTGTTAACATCCTTTCTATGGCCCCTCCAGGCATCCTTAATGTGCGGTTCACCCTGTGAATCAAGACCATCAAGAATTTTTGACTTTGCCAAAAGAAATAAATTAAATATGCCCTTATTCTCTCTGACCCAGAGGGAGGCTGGGTGGCGGCTAGGAAAGGCAAAATCTATCATGCGCTTAATCACCCATTAAGACGCGAAATAATAATGCTCCTGGGCTCTAAAGGTAGCCTAAGCTCGACTGAGCTGAAGAGGATTCTCAATATAGGTTCAGGAAAGCTGTACTATCATCTTGAGAACCTCGGGGGCTTGATCGAACAGGATGAGAAGAAAAGGTACAGGCTTAGTAAGGAGGGGATAAGGGCTTATGCGCTTTTATTGTCCGAGGAGGCCACGCCTGTCAGAAGGATGGATAGATCCGGTAGGAGGTCGGGCTATAGTGGTAAACTTCTTAGCTTAATAACCCCTACAAGCGTGATACTTCGGCTGTATGAGGATCCATTGAGGCACCTACCGTTGGCTGTGCTGCCGGTCTTACTGGGTGGCTGGCTTTCCAACGTCTCGGGCCTTCAACTTATTTTGCTCTTTTATGTAAACCAGCCGCAGGCCCTCCCCGTAACGCTGATTCAGTTCCTGGCATCCTGGCTAACCATATATATAATCTCGGAGGGGCTTTCAAGGGGCCTCTTCCGTAGATCTGGGGGCTCCATCGAGCTACTCTTAGGCTCAGCATTATCTCTAACCCCCTTGATCCTCTACTCGCTGATTTGGCTCCTAAACTGGCACTTGAAGCTAGGTATGGAAGGTCTATTTGGCGGCTGGATCTTAAGGGGCTTGCTCCTACTTGCCCAGGGCTGGTCGCTCACCATACTCACGTTGGCAATAAGTTATGCGAAGACCATAACGGTGGATAAGGCATCGCTTATAAGCTTTATAATAGCGTATGTGGGCATAGCGCTCTATATATTGTCAATAAAGATATAGTCAAACATACTTGACATTAGACCTCTAACATCTTAGACAAGTACGTATTTCACATGGATTGACGGTTGATTAGCGTGGTGGGCGCTGTGAAAAGACTCCTAATAATGTTGCTACTCCTATTGATCTTGGTGGGGACAGCTACAAGGCTGTCCTGGGCCGCTGCACCGCTTAGCGCTACTCCCAACGATGAGGATCACGACGAGCACACTAGCACGACATCGACGAACAGCACGACAACCACACATCACGATGAAGATGAGGATGAAGACACAACAACTACGGAGACAAGTGAGACCACGACCACCCATCATGAGGAGGATCACGATGAAACAACAACGACAACAAATAGCACCACTACAACTGAGCATGAAGAAGAGCATGAGGAGTCAAGCACGACTGAGACAAGTGAAACCACAACATCCACCGAGCATGAAGAAAGCCATACAACTACGCACGAGGAGTATACAACCACCACTGGAAATGTCACGGGATCGCATTATGCGCATGAAGCTATCGAGGAGATAAGGGAGGCTGAGGCACATATTGCGAAGGCTGAGGCAAGGATCCAGGAGGCTCTAAGCAAGGGGTATAATGTTACAAGCGCCATAAACCTGCTTGACGCAGCTAAGGACATGCTTAGCAGGGCGAAGAACGCCTATGAGAAGGGGGATTATAGGCGTGCGAAGGCTATGGCTAAGGAAGCGGAGGTGTTAGCTAAGAAGGCTCAGTGGCTTGCTGAGTTCCTGATGAAGAAGGGCGGCAAAACCGAGAATATGAAGGTTGAGAACAAGACCTCGGATAAATATGTGGTTCTAACCCAGGACAACAAGGTCGAGTTTAGCAAGAATAAGCCGAAGGTTGAGGTCTACTACATCTCAAACAAGGGTTCTATGAAGTTCGAGGCGACTAGGTTTATGTTGGTGGAGTTCAGCGGCTCAAAGGTGCTGAAGGTTGTCAAGTTCGATGAGATTGCCTGGACCAGCAAGTTCGAAACTAGGAAGGAGGGAGATAACACGATAGTAATCGTCACCTACTATGCCAACAGCAGTGATTACGAGATTGTATTGGTGATGTATGTGGCACAGAAGCCTTTAGCCATGTCGCTGAGTTCCAGAAATGCCACAATAGTGTTCACGATAGCTGGAGGGGCTGATGAGGTCAAATTCGACCTCATTGTGAAGAGGTGGAGCTGGGTCGGGGGAGCCTCGAGCAAGCTGGCTCTTGTGATGAAGATGGAGTCTGAGTTTAAGGGCGAAGTGTACCTAAGGTCTACAACGATCGATGAGGATCAGATAATAGTGAAGCTGGACGGCTTCGGTGTGGAGATAGCATGGGTTAGGATGGCTGAGATCAGGGATCAAAGTGGCAATTCGACGTTTGTAAATGTGACGGTGAGCTATAGGTCTATGGAGCTTAAGGCAAATCCAGATAAGGTCGGACTCGAGCTTACTGTTAACTTCACTTATCCATACTTCGGGAGCTCTCAACTGATCCATGATCCAAGCATAGGCATAGTCAAAGATATCTCCGAGGTTCTGCCATCCCAGCAGCCAACAACCACCCAGGCGATGATACAGCCCAGCGTTCAAAACACTTCAACGATATTCGACCTGATCACGCCGGAGCTGCTTGCAGGGACGGCTATGGTAACAGTCATAGTGATGCTAGGCTTCCTACTTATCAGCCGAGTGAGAAGGCGATAGCCACCCCCTTGCCTATTTTTTAACAATATTGAGGATAGTAGGTGTTTATGGTCTTGAATGCCTTTCAATTATCTTAAAATCTCTAATCTCTCTTCCCAGA
>WAQG01000167.1 GCA_015520395.1 Candidatus Geoarchaeota archaeon | reverse complement strand
GTCTGGAACCGAACCCAAAATAAGGCTGTATTTGGAGGCGAAGGAGAAAGGGCTTTTTGATAGGTTGAGGCGGGTTGCCGAGGGGGTGGTTATGAGGGGTGTTAAGTATGCTGAGGGTTCTGGGGATTGATTTGGCTGGCAGTCCTAAAAGGCCTACGGGCTGGCTATACTTGGGCGGAGATCGTGTGGAATGGGGAACCGTCTACCTAGATGAAGAAATTATCTCGCTTGTCGAGGGATTTTCGCCTATGGTCGCGGCGATAGATTCGCCACTCACACTTCCTAGGCACGGCTACGACAGGGTCGTTGACAAGCTCATGAGGAAGAGGGGACTTAGGGTTTTACCACCCCTCTTTGGGGGGATGGCTATGTTGACGAGGAGGGGGGTGCGGCTTGCTAAAACCATTAGGGGGATTGGCGTTAAAGTTATAGAGGTTCACCCGTCATCGACCGCGAAGAGGCTGGGAGTCGAAAGAAGCTTAGAGGGCCTCTTAACAGTTTTGGGGAGGCTGGGCTATAGGGCTGACCTTAAGGGGGCGAGCATCCATGAGATAGACGCTGGATTCGCAGCCGTAACAGGCCTCCTCTTCTTGAGGGGAGATTACGAGGCTGTTAAAGCTGTGGATGGATGCATCATCATACCTCGCCAACGGCTTTAACCTTAAATGGCCCAAGAAGCTCCGTGAGCCTCCTTGCAACAAGGCCCGAGAATCTGAGTGGTTCTGGGATTCTCCCCCTAACGCATGTGTTTTTAATTATTTCACTGGCCTCCTCCCGGCTGATCCCTATTGAGGTGAAGTAGACGGGTTTCTTCCCAAAGATGACATGGGTTTTGTTTAGAGGATAGAACTTTGAGATTATCCCGTATCTATGCTCCCAGTCATCGAAATGTTTCTTTAAGGCCCTCTTTATGCTTACGAGGTCGGGGAGCCTATCAGTAACTATTATTACTGGAATTCCGGATAGCCTATAGAGATCTTCTGCATCTATGAGGTTAAAGCCTCCGAAGGTCACGCCACTTAGCATTATTATCTTGGGCTTCAGTGGGGCGGATGAGATTATTGAGAGGGCTTTCTCCGTGGCATCCAGCCCATCGACCAGGATGAGTCTGGCGGAGACCCACAATGGCCTGGGCGTCCTCATAAGGGTTCCTACAAGGAGAGCGGCATGCCGCCCTCTCTCTATCTTGGCGAAGGGTGGGAAGGGCCCGTCATCAAACCCTAAAACCAAGGGCCCCCCTTCTGTCGAGGTACCCACGGAGTAGCTCATCCCCCCTTAAGCCCTCCGTTAAGGCTCGCTCACCAACCCTGAGGCTCACGTACTTCGTCCTTCCATACCTCCCACGGCTCAGGAGTCTTGCCTGAACAAGTCCGACTACGTCAAGCTCGCTGATAATGTCGCTAACCCTTCTCTGAGTAACGGGATCCAACCCGATCCCCCTCACAAGCTTCGTATACACCTCATATATCTCGCCTGTCGTGGCGCCGCCGGGCCTGTCTCGCAGTAGGTAGATGGCCATAAGCACGGCCTTTGAGTGGAATGGGAGTGTCCTTATCAGCTCCACTGCCTTGTCCCGCTCTATCTCTAAAACAGCTCTCTTAACATGCTCGATCGTTATCTTCTCAGCACCCTCCCTCTCAGCTATCTCACCAGCGACTCTTAGGAGATCCAAGGCGCGTCTCGCATCCCCATGCTCCCTTGCGGCAAGGTGGGCGCAGAGCGGTATGACCCCATCCTCGATTACGCCTGGGTAGAAGGCGAGTTTCGCCCTATGCTCAAGTATGTCCCTGAGCTCATCCGCATTGTAGGGCTGGAAGACCAGCTCCTCCTCCCCCAGGCTGCTCCTCACCCTGGCGTCTAGGTAGTCCCTGAAGTTAAGATCGTTGGTTATGCCTATTAGAGAAAGCCTAGCCTTCGTTAACTCAGAGTTTATCCTGGTCAGCTTGTAAAGAAGCTCATCTCCGCTTTTCTTAACAAGGCTATCGATCTCGTCTAGTGCAACTATCATTATGGTGTCCCCGGAGTCGAGTTTTCTCTTGAAACGCTCATAGAGTTCCGCGACTGACAGGCCCGTAAACGGAACCCTAACCCCTAAGGACACGTTGAGGGCCCTGAGAACTCGGTAATTTGTATCATTATTGCTGCAGTTCACCATCGCTGTCATGACCTTCCGCGGGGTTCCGCCCCCATCGCCAAACCTCGAGGCTATCCAATTCAAAACATACCTCGTGACGGCCGTCTTCCCTGTGCCCGTATACCCATAGATAAAAACGTTTGAGGGCCTGGCCCCCCTGATGATGGGTGGCAGCAGGATCTGGGCAAGCTGAGTTATGTGGCCCTCCCTATGTGGAAGGGTGTCCGGAACGTAGTCCGGCCTAAGCTTCTCCCTATCCCTAAACAGGCTATTTTTCATGAGCCTCCTCAGCAATTCATCCAGGGTGGTCGGCATGAGGCAAGCCTTCCAATGGAAGTAGTAGAATATTAACCTATCTAACCACTGAACAGGCATGGGTTTAGGTGCCAGAAATATAAGCCCCAATTTTTTACGGCGCCCATAATAAAGGTTGGTGGACCGGGCGGGATTCGAACCCGCGACCTCCCGCGTGCGAGGCGGGCATTCTACCACTGAACTACCGGCCCACTAACCCACTAAAACCCACATCGGGGTTTAAACTTTACCGTCTCTCAAGAGTGCCCATCGGAGTAGCCGGAGAGGAACTTCTGGAATATAGGGTTGGGGACGTTAGACTAGATTGATAGGCCTTGGAAACTCCGGCTTCACATAACTCTTATATAACTGGGTCAGGCTAGGATTATTCGTGATAAGAGATGCCCTATGTAGTTTACGACTATAGTAAATGTACTGGGGAGGCGCAGTGTGTCGCCGTCTGCCCCGTACAGATTCTTGAGACGAGCCCTGACGGGAAGTGGTGCAAGGCCATCGACGAACATGTCGAGAACAAGGAGGCGGTGGAGGCCTTCCATGAAAAGGTTGAGCCTAACGACCCGCCAGTTAATATAAGAATATGGAACGACATGCCAAGCTGCATCTTCTGCCAGGCCTGTGTCGCAGCCTGTCCAACCGGAGCAATAGAGGTATACGAGAGCCTGCCCGAGGGGACACCGACGGTCGAAGAACTTTAGGATTATCGAACCACAATACCCAAATTTTTATATATTTGGTGGGCCGGGTGGGCTTCGAACCCACGACCTCCCGGTTATCAGCCGGGCGCAATAACCAGGCTATGCTACCGGCCCTCCACCAGAACATTTAGGACACAAAAGCTTTAAACTTTCCCCAGAACCCCCCGCAACAGCCCATAGAACCCGCGTAACACGGGGGGACGAATGAGAAATAATATGCCAATAAACCCAACCGATAACCTTTATATTCAACCTCGTGAGAATAGAATTATGGCGGTCGCCGCGGCTCCCGGCGGCGTTGACCCGACACTGGAGGCACTCCAGTGGGATGAGAGGTCGACCTCCAGCCGCGGCGACAACGAGATGAGGACCTAACGGTCACCATCGTTAGGTCTGATGTGGCTGGGCACCCTCACACGAAACGTGCTCCACCCGCCAACTTGCGGCCGTACGATCCCGGTTGATCCTGCCGGACCCGACCGCTATCGGGGTGGGACTAAGCCATGCAAGTCGGCGCCCCGGGGAATGGCGGGGCGCGGCGCACGGCTCAGTAAAACGCGGTCAACCTACCCTCGGGACGGGGATAACCCCGGGAAACTGGGGCTAATACCCGATAGGCGAGGGGCTCTGGAACGCCCCCTCGCCCAAAGGGGCCCAGGCCCATCCCGCCTGGGTCCGCCCGAGGATGGGACCGCGGCCTATCAGGTAGACGGTGGGGTAACGGCCCACCGTGCCTATAACGGGTACGGGCCGTGAGAGCGGGAGCCCGGAGATGGGCACTGAGACAAGGGC
>WAQG01000166.1 GCA_015520395.1 Candidatus Geoarchaeota archaeon | reverse complement strand
TGGCTGTGGTGTTTACGTATGTTTTTGGTTTGGAGGTGTTTGTTGAGTGGAGGGGGTTTCTTGGCTATTTTGTCCTGTTTCTGATGGCGGTGGTCTCCATAGCTGTTGGGCGGCCCTATACGCTTCAGGTTGCGAAGAGGGATTATCCTGAGGTTTACTGGAGGGGGAGGGAGTTCCTCTTTATTAACAATGTTGTTACTGGTGTTTGGGCGGCTGTGTTTGCTGTGAACTCGGTTGTGTTTTTGGTCTTTGACGCTGTGCCCGCTGTGGTTTTTTCAAACGTTTTGGTGGCCTTGGGTGTGGCGTTTTCGATCGTCTTTCCCCTGAGGGCTCCGGCTTACCTTGCTTCGAGGGAGTTCAGAAAGTATGATTGGAGTGTTGAGGTGGATCCTCGGAGGTTGAGGGGTGAGGATGAGTATGACGTGATCATTGTTGGCTCTGGCATAGGTGGGCTGGTGTGTGGGGCCCTGCTTTCGAAGAGGGGTTATAGGGTTTTGGTTTTGGAGCAGCATTACCAGGTTGGGGGCTACTGCTCCTCTTTCAGGAGGAGGGGCTTTGTTTTCAATACTGGGGTGGCGAATGTAAGTGGGTTGTGGGAGAGGGGGCCTTTAACCTACCTTCTCGATGAGCTTGGGTTTAGGAGGGATGAGCTTTTTGTGAAGAATAGGGTGTGGTATGTTTTTAAGGGTAGGGTGATTGATGCCGGCAGCCTGGAGGAGTTTGTGGAGGCCCTGTCGGACATGTTCCCTGAGGAGGGGGAGAATATACGTGGGTTCTTTGAGGAGGCTAAGAGGGCCTATGAGGAGTGTTATAGGGACTCTGAGGCCTATGGCGTCCCGCTTCCAGCCGAGCTGATCGTTAAGGTTTTTGGGGCTAGGAAGCTTCTGGACTATCCCAGGGAGCATCCGCATTTCTATGACTGGATGAACAAGACGTATAGGCAGAAGCTCGATGAATACTTTAGCGATGAGGATTTGAAGACACTGCTATGCGCGCTGTTGGGCTATCTGGGGACGAGGCCTGAGAAGACGGCGGCGAGCAGCGCGCTTACCGCCGTGGTCTCATACTATATTTACGGTGGGTATTTTCCGAGGGGAGGGGCGCAGAGGTTCGCGGATAGCCTGAGGAGTTTCATTGAGTCTAATGGTGGGAGGGTTCTCACCAGGCATAGGGTTGACAGGATACTGGTGAGTAATGGTGAGGTTAGGGGGGTGAGGGTTGGTGGAAAGGTTTTTAGGAGCCCGATCGTCGTCGCTAATGCGAATGCCAAGACTACCTTCCTAGAGCTTGTTGGGGAGGAGAATTTGGAGGGGGGGTTTGTTGAGTATATAAGGGGGCTGAAGATGTCTCCGTCATGCTTCATGGTGTTCTTAGGGGTGGACATGGACCTGTCGGGCTACCCGACGATCATCGAGAACTTGGATGAGGGCTACAGCGTCGTTATAAACTCGAATGCCGACCCGAGCCTGGCCCCCAGGGGCAAAGCGAGCATTACGATAATGACAACCGCCGACTACCACGATTTCCCGGAGAGGGGGACGAGGGAGTATGTGGAGAAGAAGAGGGAGTTTGCGGAGGCGCTGGTCAGGAAGGTTGAAAAGCTTATTCCAGGCCTAAGCCAACACATAGTTGTCATGGATTCGGCAACGCCGAAAACCTTCGAGAGATACACTTCCATGCCGGAGGGGGCCATCTACTCCTTCGACCAGTCGATCGACACTAAAAGGCCCTACTTTAAAACCCCCATCAAAGGCTTGTATCTGGTGGGCGCATCCACCTTTCCAGGCGGGGGGATAGAGGCTGTCACAATCTCGGGGATCATCTGCGCAAATGACATATGCGGCTGGAGGCCGGTAAGGCGGTGAGGCGGGGCGGTAGATGGAAGGATCCTTCACCTACAGCTCCTATAAGCATCTTTCCAAGGTGCTGTCAAGTTAAGTTGAGTATGGGGGCCTCCCTCAGCCTCTCCTAGAAATAAGCAATGCATCAACTTGACATCACCGCTTTGGAGGGGTGTGTTAACTTGGGGGTGTCTGGTGTTGGTTGTGGGTGTTTGTCCCGGTTTTGCAACGTTTGAGCTTGTCCTTAGCTATTATCGTCTTTATTAGTGCTTCTCTTATTTTCGGGTCTCTCCACATTTCCCTGTCGGCCTCGTATGCCCGTATCAGCCATTCGTCCCGCACCTCAAACCACTTTCTGCCGAGCCTCCTTGCCATCTCCGCCTCCCACC
>WAQG01000165.1 GCA_015520395.1 Candidatus Geoarchaeota archaeon | reverse complement strand
CTTTAAGGCTGCCATAGAGCAGTCGGGGGGCGTCGTTGCGGGAAGCCTTGAGGAGTTCCTCGGCTACCTACAGATGTTCAGCAAGGCCCTTCCGCCAAGGGGAAACAGGGTGGCTGTACTGACGAATGCCGGGGGGATGGGCGTGACCGTCGCCGACATGCTTGAGAGGTATGGGCTAAGCGTTCCGAGGCTCTCTGGAAGGGTCGAGGAGGAGCTGAGGAGGAGGCTTCCACCCTACAACCCCGTGTCTAACCCCGTCGACGTCTCGGGGGATGCTGGGCCCGAGAGGTATGATGCCGCACTTGAGGTTCTTAGGGGAGCTGAGGAGATCGATGTTATAGTTGTCGTCTCCCTCCTACAAACCCCAGCGATAAGCGGCGAGGGGTTCGTTAGGGTCGTTGAGAAACACTTCGAAGCCGAGCAGAGAAAAACCATAGTAGTCCTCGTCGCCGGAGCCGAGTATACGAGGAGGTGGTTTAAGGAGCTGTCCAGGAGAGGCGTGCCAACATTTACATCACCAATGATACTGGCCTCCTCCCTCTCCGCCTACCTCAAATACAGCACCAAAGCCCAGAGCAGCCACTCACTAAAGACATTTAGGGCATTACATTGATTTGGTTATCGATATAGAGGATCACGTATGTTAATGGATCTTTGGCCTGATGGTCGCCGCGTTTCTATAATGTTGGGCTTGGTTGCTGTGGTTTAGCTTATTATTTATTTTTCTGTTAAATATTTATCGCCGTACCTCAGATTTAGACTCAGGTGTCCAGCCATGGTTAAAACCTCGGTAGCTGTAGCTGCAATGGTGATAATAGCAATAATAGCATTTACCGCTGGCTTCTACCTCTATCCCGTGGTGACACCCTCCGCTCCATCGGCCCCGGAGAAGACTATTTGGGACACGATAAAGGAGAAGGGGAGGATAGTCGTGGGGACGTCGCCCGACTGGCCGCCCTTCGAGTTTATAGATGAGACTGGAAAGCTCACAGGCTTTGAAGTCGAGCTTATGGAGATGATAGCATCGAGGCTTGGGATAACGGTCGAGTGGAAGACGATGAGCTTCGACGCCATCATCGCGGCTGTGAAGAACAGGGAGATAGACTTGGGGGTCAGCGGCTTCTCTATAACTCCCGAGAGGCTCGAGGAGGTCCTCTTCACCATACCCCACACGGTGACCGAGGTTCAGCTGATCATGACTAAGGAGAGGGCGCAGGAGCTGGGTATAGACAGGCTCACAAGCCTAGAGGATATAGCGAAGTATAACCTCGTCGTTGGCACGGGTTCCGGAACCACCCAGGAGGACGAGCTCCTCGACCTCGCTAAGAAGGGCGTCATATCCTCGGCCTCGGTTAAGTCCTATGACACCTTCGACCTGGCTTTAGAGGACATGCTCAGGGGAGTCATAGATGCCGTCTATGCCGAAACCCCCGTAACCACCTGGTGGACCATGACCGTCGGGAAGGAGCTTGTGGTGGTCTACAGCAGGTCATACTGGCCAGTCGCCTTCGTGGCCCACAAGGACGCCCACAAGCTGGTCGCCAAGATAAACGGTGTTCTAGCCGAGCTCATAGCCGACGGAACAGTTGACAAGCTTAGGGAGAAATGGAGTAAACCTGCAAGTTAGGAGCAGTGAAAGATGACGCCCCTCGAACAATTTCTTTTTCTATTAAAGGCGGTGCCCGTAACGCTAGGGATATCCCTAGCCTCCTTCGCCCTGGGATTCGCAATAGGAATACCCATAGCGCTCCTCAGGATCTACGGTGGCTCGCCCCTAAGCCTTTTGGCGGACGCCTATGAGAAGCTGTTCAGAAGCGTGCCTGTCCTGGTCGTCATGTTCTTTATGTATTTTGGCCTGGGCAGCGTGATCCACATATTCAAGGATCCCTACGTAACCTCGATACTCTCACTCGGGCTGGTAAGCGCCGCAAACCAGTCACAGATATTCAGGAGCGCTATCGGGAGTGTCGGGAAGACACAGATGATGGCTGCCATATCTCTGGGGCTCACGAAGGGCGGGGCGGTCAGGTACGTGATACTGCCACAGGCGTTCATCGTGGCTATACCCGGGCTGGGGAGCGAGATAGCCCTTCTCATAAAGGACTCCTCATACTCGTTCCTCATAGGGGTGCTGGAGCTGATGAAGCATGCCAGCATACTTAGGGCAGCCACACGCTCCGCCGTCCTCCCCTACATCGGGTCGGCCATAATATATGTGGCCCTCACCTTCCCCTTCGCAAACTACATGGATAAGTGGGGTTCCAGGAAGAGGAGGGAGTTGGGGCTTTAGGTGGTGTGGCCATGGTGGCGCGCGTGCTTGAAGGGCTTGATGTCTGGAAGGTGTATGGGAAGACCGTCGCGGTGGCCGGGGTGACCATAGGGATCAACAAGGGCGAGACCAAGGTCATAATTGGGCCGAGCGGCTCCGGCAAATCCACCCTCCTGAGGTGCCTAGGGCTGCTGGAGAGGCCAACAAAGGGAAGGATACTTTTTGAAGGGACCGACGTCTACGCCTCAAAACTGGATCTAAGTAAGCTTAGGGCTAAGATAGGCTTCGTGTTCCAGGATCCCAGCCTCTTCCGCCACCTCACAGCCCTGGACAACGTTAAGCTAGGCCTGCGCAGGGTTTTGGGGCTCAGCGAGGATGAGGCGAGGAGGAAGGCCCTAGAGGCCCTCAGGCTCGTGAGGATGGAGGAGTGGGCCGACCATTACCCGGCCCAGCTCTCGGGTGGACAGCAGCAGAGGGTTGGCATAGCGAGGGCTATAGCGATGGATCCCGACATAATCATCTTCGACGAACCCACAGCCTCGCTCGACATTGAGTTGAAGTGGGAGGTCATCGAGGTTATGAGGGATCTGGCCAAGAGGGGGACTACGATGCTCGTCGCAACCCACGAGCTCCACTTCGCCAGGGAGGTGGCCGACGAGATAATATTCATGGATCACGGCAAGATCGTTGAGGTTGCGCCTCCGGAGGAGTTCTTTAAGCGGCCAAAGACCGAGAGAGCCAGGAGATTTATGGCGAGGCTCCTCGGAGGTGTTACTGGGTGGTAGGGCCCTTCGACTTCATCCTAAACTACTCCCACGTGTTTATAGAGGGGTTCATAGTCTCGGTAGAGGTCACCCTGGTCAGCGTCTTCATAGGCCTGGGCCTGGGGATCCTGGCGGCGATAGGCGACCTCTATGGCGGCCGCATCACCAGGATAATAGTCAACGCCTACGTCGAGTTCTTCAGGGGGAGCCCCCTGATAGCCCAGCTCTTCGTCTTCTACTTCGCCATCCCCTCCCTGCTGAACTTCATAATAGACCCCGTCCTGGCGGGGCTTATAGTCCTCTCGCTGAACAGCGGGGCCTACCAGAAGGGGTACATAAAGGGGGCCATGGAGGCAGTCTTTAAAGACCAGGTTATGGCCGCCATGTCCATAGGCCTGAAAACACACCAGATACTCCTCTACGTGGTCATCCCACAGGCGCTCAGGATAGTCATCCCCGCATGGTCTAACGAGCTTGCCTCAATGGCGAAGAGCACCGCAGCCCTCCTCGTGATAGGCATTAGGGAGTTCACCAGCGCCAGCAAGACCGTCGCCGCCCAGACATTCAAGCCGCTGGAGACCTACGCCTTCGCCGCCCTCATATACTTCATATGGATATACACGATGCTAAAGATACTTGACATCGTGTATGAAAGGGTTAAGATCCCTGGCCTCGAGGCTGTGATTTAGGCTTCCCATCAGCCCTCCTCCCCTTGACAATCTCCCACACCACGGCAGCGGCGACTGTAAGTGTTAATACTGTGGGGAGCCCGAGTGCTAGTATGCCGAACCCTTTAAGCGGGAAGAGGTACTTGGGGTTGAACGAGGGCTCAACCCTGCAGTTATCAACATCGATGACTATTGGGCAGCCCCTAACGTATATCTTGCTTATAC
>WAQG01000164.1 GCA_015520395.1 Candidatus Geoarchaeota archaeon | reverse complement strand
CACCTCCACCGAGCCAGTAATCCTGGTCTCCTTCATGGCCCCAATAGTAGGACTACTGGCCCTGATATCATTAAGGAGAAGGTGGTAAACTGCTGAGTATACAAAAATACCATTAATTTTTCTCTTCTTTTTAGGTTTAGGGGTCTAGAGGTTTACGGGCTTATCTTCCTCCTCCCTAGAGACTTTGCGGGTTAATCGAATCCCAAGCTCCTTGCTAAAGTTAATAAGGCTTAATGTGTTATCTTCTTCCGAAGGGCGGAGGGGTCGGGATGGCAGAGCTGAAGAAGTTCCTGATAAGGAGAATGCTCACGTTCATCCCCACTGTAATAGGGGTCACGCTAATAACCTTTATGATAGCTTACGTCATCCCCGCCGACCCTGCTAGGGCGTGGGCTGGTGGGGAGAAGGCCTCGCAGAAGGCTATAGAGCTTATAAGGCAGAGGTATCACATGGATGAGCCCTGGTATGCTCAATATTGGTTCCTCGTCACAAGCCTTGCAAAAGGTGAGCTTATAGATCCCCGGACACACAACCCCGTGATGTACGATATAATGAAGCGGTTCCCCGTAACGATCGAGCTTGCGCTCTTCTCATTCGTATTCATATTGATAATAGGCATCCCGCTCGGAATAATATCGGCTATAAAGAAGGACAGTATTATTGACACGTTCGTCAGGTTCTTCGCCCTCACAGGCGTCTCGACGCCCGTCTTCTGGCTCGGCTACCTCCTCATATATGTTTTCTTCGTCATGTTCAGGGTCATAAACATCGTTGGAAAGCCACCGGACCCAGCTGTGGTTATAACTGGCATACCCATAATCGACGCACTACTAATTGGGGACTTCAAAACCGTCAACCAACATGTTGCCAGGTACTGGCTTCCGGGCTTCGTGTTGGGCTTCATGGGCGCGGGGGTTCTGGCTAGGTTCGTGAGGAACTCGTTCCTCGAGGCGCTCAGCTCCGACTATATCGAGTTTCTGAAGGCTAAGGGCGTTCCGAAGCTAAGGCTCTGGAGGCATGCCCTCAAGAACGCGTTAGTCCCGATAGTAACTGTGCTCGGCCTCCAATTCGGCGGCCTTCTCAGCGGCACGCCCATAACTGAGACGGTGTTCTCGTTGCCCGGTATGGGGAGGTATGCTATCCAGTCTATACAGAACATAGACTTCCCAGCCATAGTTGCTGTGACGTTCCTATTCGCGATAATATATGTTACCGCAAACCTCATCGTAGATATTCTATACGCGATAATAGATCCGAGGGTCAGGTATTAGGGTGGGGGGAGGGATGTCAGGCGAGGAGTACCAGAAATCAGTTTTAGACAGGGTTTCGGACTTATTCATAGAGCTGCTTGCCAAGCTTATAGACAGGGTTAGACCGGGATGGTATGAGAGGAACCGGTCGAAGGTCAGCGAGTGGAAGCTGATGGCATATGCCCTAAACCGATCTCCCCCGGGCGTCATCGGGCTCATACTGGTGTTGGCATTCATATTCGTTGGCATATTTGGGCCGATAATAGCCCCCTTCTCATACAGGTACTTCGCAATCTACGATGCTCCCGGCTCGGATCTGGCCCAACCCGGCACCGTCGTTGTGACCAAGGACAACAGAACCCTCTACTTCCCACTCGGCACAGACCACTTTGGAAGAGACCTCTTAAGCCTGCTGCTTCAAGGCGCCAGAACCTCGCTCGTAATCTCAATAATCACCATAGCCCTCGGCGTCCCATTCGGAATAATACTAGGCCTCGTGGCGGGCTATTATGGGGGAAAGGTGGACGAGTTAATAATGAGGATAACCGACATCTTCCTAGCCTTCCCGGCACTAATACTCGCCATCGCTTTTGCGGCAGTCCTTCCCGAACGCATCCATGAGGTGCTGCAGTCCAACGCATGGCTTCGCGACTTCTTCCTCTGGCTATTTGCCCTGGATCAAAAGGACGCCGGGATCCTTAGCCGCCCACTAGCAGTGATCCTGGCCCTCATAATTGTCTGGTGGCCGGGCTATGCAAGGATTGTTAGGGGGAGCACTTTGAGCGCGAGGGAGAACCTCTATGTCGAGGCTGCCAGGGCGGTTGGCCTCAGCAACAGGACAATAATGTTTAAACACATCCTTCCAAACATCATAGGCCCCGTACTAGTCTACATAACTCTGGATTTCGGAGGTATTGTGTTAATGGAGGCTGGGCTGAGCTTCCTCGGGCTAGGCGCCGTTCCACCCATCGCGGACTGGGGCAGGATAGTTTATGATGGAAGCCAGTACTTCCCGAGGGCCTGGTGGCTCATATTTATACCCGGCCTGGTTGTGATCCTATCGGCCCTTGGATGGAACCTCCTAGGAGACGCGCTTCGAGACATCCTGGACCCCAAGACCAGAAGGAGCATAGAGTTTAAGCTTAAGAAGAGGAGGAGGGAGGAGTGAAGCCCATCCTTGAGATAAAGGATCTCCACGTCCACTTCTACACCTACGCCGGGGTGGTTAAAGCGATCGCCGGGGTCTCCTTCACCGTCTACGAGGGGGAGACATTCGCCCTGGTCGGCGAGACCGGCTGTGGGAAGAGCGTCACCTCCAGGGCGATAACCAGGCTTATCGAGAGCCCTGGGAGGATAGTTAAGGGAAGCGTGATCTACCATACTAAGGATGGGCGGAAAATAGACCTTCTAAAACTGCCTGAGGCGGAGTTGCGGGCGATACGGGGCAAGGAAATAGCATACATATTCCAGGACCCCACGGCAGCCCTAGACCCCCTATACACCTCAGGCTACCAGGTGGCCGAGGCGATGGTCGTCCACAGGACTGTTAGGAGCTGGAAGGATGGGATCAAGAGGGCGATTGAGATACTCCGATCCGTGCTGATCCCGGATCCTGAGAAGAGGGTTAAGGCGTATCCACACGAGCTTAGCGGCGGGATGAAACAGAGGGTTGTTATAGGAACATCGCTCTCCAACAGACCACGCGTACTTATAGCCGACGAGCCCACCACGGCCCTGGATGTCACAATACAGGCGCAGATTCTAAAGCTTATAGAGTCCCTGAAGAGGAGGCATAACGCCACAGTCATGCTGATAACCCACAACATGGGGGTTGTGGCCGAGATAGCCGACAGGGTCGCCGTAATGTACGCCGGAAAAATAGTTGAGATAGGCAACGTGTTCCAGATCTTTAAAAACCCGCAACACCCCTACACCAAAGGCCTCCTAAAGGCGGTTCCAAACCCCTTGATAAAGGTTGAGAAGCTGGAATCAATACCCGGCACGGTCCCCAACCTTATAAACCCGCCTCCTGGTTGTAGGTTTCATCCTAGGTGTCCTTTTGTTATGGATGTTTGTAGGGTGGAGGAGCCCCCGATGGTTGAGGTTGAGCCAGGCCACCAGGTAGCCTGCTGGCTATACACAAAGAGGTGAAAACAAAATGACCCAACAACCAATAATAAAAGTACAAAACCTCAAAAAATACTTCCCAGTCAAAGGGATATTCTTCACTAAGGGCTATGTCAAGGCGGTTGACGACGTCTCGTTCGAGATAATGAGGGGAGAGACCTTTGGTCTTGTCGGCGAGTCGGGATGCGGCAAAACAACGGTGGCCAGGACGATCCTCAGGCTTATAAAGGCCACCTCTGGCCGCGTCTTCTTTGAGGGCAAGGACGTTTTTAAGCTTAAGGGAGACGAGCTGCTCTGGTTTAGGCGTAAGGCCCAGATAATGTTCCAGGATCCCTACAGCTCACTCAACCCAAGGATGACAGTCTTCGAAATAATAATGGAGCCGGTGAGGTTTCACAAGATTGAGGTTGGAGATCCGGAGGACTTTGTGGTGGGCCTGCTGGAGACGGTAGGCATGAACCGTGATCACCTGTACAGGTTTCCACACGAGTTCAGCGGCGGTCAGAGGCAGAGGATAGCCCTAGCCCGGATACTCGCAATGAAGCCGGAGTTCATAGTTCTTGACGAGCCCACATCAGCCCTGGACGTCTCGGTTCATGCCCAAATACTCAACATGCTGAGGGATCTCCAGAGGGAGAGGGGCTTCACCTACCTCTTCATAAGCCACGACCTAGCCGTGGTGAAATACATGAGCCACAGGATAGCGGTGATGTACCTGGGGAAGATAGTTGAGATAGCCCCTTCAGACAAGCTCTTTGAAGAACCCCTCCACCCATATACACAGGCCCTCCTGGCAGCACTCCCAATACCCGACCCTGAGTATACCAGGAAGAAGCCTAAGATCGAGATCAGGGGTGAGCCGCCAAGCCCCATAAACCCGCCCCCAGGATGCAGGTTCCATCCAAGATGCCCCCACGCAATGAAGATCTGCAAGGAGAAGGAGCCCCCGCTCACCCAGGTCGAGCCAGGCCGCTTCGTGGCCTGCTGGCTTTACACGGGAAGGAAGGGTTAAGGCCGTAGTGCTTCTAGAAATTCCGTTCTCACACAATCCTCAAGCCTCGACAATTCGGTATAGGTTCTATCAAGCCTGCCGGACACCCCATCTATCACAATCACGGTACCTCCCTCAGACTTTATGAAGAAGGGCCGCCAGTATATCTCTCCCCCTGCTACTCCGATCCCCGCCCATCCTCCCTCATCGAGCATAAAGGCCAGGCCTATTATCCTTCTAGCCCAGAGCGCCTCGTTGAGCGCCGCCGCATCAGCCTCATCCCTTTCTAAATGTCTCTGATGTCCTGTTGGTATCAGGAAGTTCTTAAGCTGGATCCACCTAGCCAAGTGTTTTACCCTTTCATAACCCTTGGACCTGGCGACCTCATCTGCGTAGATATAGGACTCCTTGAAAAGCTGGATAACCTCCTCGGGGCTCGTCACCCTGGGCTCCAGCCTTAGAGAGCCCGCTATCATCGAGAGCTCTTCAAGCTTCCTTGGAGCAGGCCTTAGCAGGGCAGCCCTCCTAGCCACATTACTCAGAACGGGAAGAAAATGAACATCAACACTATAATTCCTCGACCTACGAGGACCTAACACCCTTAGACTCATGAATGGCAGCCAGACAAGCCTTGCACGCATTACGACGCTTCTTGGCGAGACCCCCTTCATCGACTAATCTAGACTGGGGTCTAAGGATAAAAACATGCTGTGCTTCTAGCCGCCCATCTACTCCTTCTCCCTTAGAAGTATTGAGATTAGTACCGAGAGTCCGAGTAGAAGGAACACTATTATCATTGAAAGCCAGCCTGGTATCGTGAATCCGAAGCCGCTGGCTATCATTTTGAGGCCCAGGTAGATCAACACTATTGCAAGTCCTTTACTGAGGTACTTCAGCCGAAACATCACTGCGGCCAGGAGGAAGTATAGGCTTCTTAGCCCCAGTATCGCTGAGATGTTGGATGTGTAGGCTATGAAGAAGTTGCCTGTTATGGCTATGACCGCAGGCACGGAGTCGAAGGCGAAGAGGACGTCTGTGGTTTCTATTGCCACAAGGGCTACTATGAGGGGTGTGAACATCCACTTCCCCTGGTTCTTCACAATGAACCTGTTGCCCACATAGTCCTGGGTTATCGGGAGAACCCTTCTAGCAGCTCTTACTACAGGGTTCCTGCTTGGCTCAACCTTCTCCTCCGCTCCCGAGGCAAGCTTATAGCCTGAGTACATCAAGACGGCGCCAAACACGAAGATCATCCAGTGAAACATTTCGAGAAGCTTCAGCCCGGCGAATATGAAGGCCGCTCTCATGAAGATAGCGCTTATAATGCCTATGTACAGCGTTTTGTGCTGATACGCGAAGGGGACGGCGAAGTAAGTGAATATGGCTGCAAACACGAAGAGGTTGTCCATGCTGAGGGAGTATTCAACCACGTAGGCGGTTATATAAAGAAGACCTGGCTCAATGCCGAAATAGTAGAAGACTAAGATCCCAAAGCCGACGCCCACGCTGACCCAAATCATGACCCACATTAACGACTCCTTTATACTTGGCTCGTGGGGCTTTCTCTGAGCTACGAAGAGGTCTATTGCTATGAAGATTGCGACAACAATATGATAGACGACCCAGAACCACTCTGGAACAACTATAGTAAAGGTTTCCCCGCCGTGAGGGAGGCTCGTCATCTCGCTTCAGCAACCCTACGGGAATAGGGGCTAATAACCTTTACCGGACGCGATTAGCTGGTTTTCCCAATTATCTCCTCAATCATGCGACTGCTTAGATAGGAGCTCCTGGCCCTCGGAGAGGCTTCGACAAGCCTGAAACCCAGCCTGCGGCCAGCGTCCCTAAGAAGCCTATAAACATTCACGTCGACCTCCTTTGGGGCTAGCCCTCTCTTCTCTAGGGGCTTTGCATACCCACCAATCACAACTATATCGACACCAACCCCCCGAAGATCCCTCATCGTTTCGATGACCTCGTCCAGCCCCTCGCCAAATCCAAGTATTATCGAGGATTTCGTCAACACCTCCCTCGACATCTCCTTAACCCACTTGAGTATTCTTAGGGAGGTGTCGTAGTCGCCGCCGGGCTTTATCCTCCTGTGAAGCCTCCTAACAGTCTCTATATTGTGCCCTATTATGTGGGGGCGGGCCTCAACAACCCTCTTCACCGCCTCCCTGTCCCCTCCGAAGTCCGGTATCAGAACCTCAATAACGGTACTGGGGTTAAGCCTCCTAATCGCCCTAACCGTCTCGGCGAAATGCGAGGCACCGCCATCGGGAAGATCATCCCTCGTGACCGAGCTTATCACGACGTGCCTTAAGCCCAGATCCCTCACAGCCCTCGCCAGC
>WAQG01000163.1 GCA_015520395.1 Candidatus Geoarchaeota archaeon | reverse complement strand
GGGGTAGGCTGAGGATGGAGCCCGCCAGCTTCCTCAGATGGCTTCTCAAAAACTCGGTCACCGTTGAGAGGGCCCGGGGGATGGGCGAGGAGGAGTTGGAGGGAAAAATAGTTATTGGCGAATACGTTGTCAGGAGTAGAAGAAGCCTGCTTGAGACTCTTGGAAAGGTGGTCTAGATGCCCTTCGGTGTCGACAGGGGGGTTTCAAGGGGGTTCTCCCTCATAATAGCTGGGGTTGGAGGCCAGGGGGTTGTCTATGCGGGGAGGCTCATAGCTAGGGCCGTCTTCATGGAGGGCCGCTACGTCTCACTGAGGTATACCTACGGGGCTGAGGTCACCGGAACCCCGGTCTACTCCGAGGTGAGGGTCGACTCAAAGCCCATAGTCTCCCCCTACATAGAGAAGGCCGACGTAGCCCTCGTCATGCACGCCAAATCGCTTAAAGGCGTCGTCCCCAAGCTCTCCCCCCACAGCCTCCTGGTGATCGACGAGTCCATCTCTCCACCAACCAGCCTGAAGGTGAGCCACATCTACAGGAAGCCCTTTATAGCCAGGGCCAGCAGGGGGGCCGCGGGGGAGCTGGGCAGGCTGGGAACCCTTGCCGCCGTAGGTTTCCTGGCAAGGCTGGGCCTGGCCCGGCTGGATCTCCTCATCGAAGCCGCCAGGGAGGGTCGGGATCCCGAGGCGACCGTCGAAGCTTTAAGGCTGGGCTTCACTCTTTAGTTGGATGTGCCCGGCTTTAGGAGGTTTTACGCTACTGTAAATCCCGGACTTGAGGATGTTGCTGTCAGAGAGATTGGCAGCATAGTTGGGCTGCGGCTCATTGAAACCTACCCCGGGTTTATCTCCTTTGAGGCTGATGAGAGCGCCATCTACCTTCTGAACCTCGGGTCAAGAACCATCCATAAGCTGATCCTAACGCTGGCCGAGGGGAGGATAACAGAGCTGTCAGACGCCTATAGGGTGGCAAGGGACGTGAGTTATCTGGAGTATATAGGTAGGGATCAGAGCTTTGCTGTAAGGGCTGAGAGGATAGGCGTCCACAGCTTCACCAGCGTGGATGTAGCCGCCCAGGTCGGCCAGGCGGTCATAGACAGCTACAGGGCTGAGACAGGCGTGAGGCTCAAGGTCGATCTCAGAAACCCGGACGTCGAGGTTTTCTGCAGGGTTAGGGAGGATAGAATATGGATAGGGATCAACACGAGCGGCGAGTCCCTACACAAGAGGGGATACCGGGTCTACGACCACCCAGCCGCCCTCAAGCCGACCATCGCCGCATCGATGCTCATGCTGGCGGGGTGGAGACCGGGCGACCCCATCCTCGACCCCATGTGCGGCGGGGCAACCATACCAATAGAGGCCGCCCTGATCTCAAGAGGGGTACCCCCCGGCCTCTACAGGAGGGATCACGCGTTCAGGAGGCTCATAATATTCGATAGGGAAAGCTATGAGAAGTCCGTCGAGAGCCTTCTCTCAAGGATCAACAAGGAGGTCTATCCGATAAGGGGCCTTGAGATCCATCCCAAGCACCTGAGGGGAGGAGTTCTCAACGCCTTCTCGGCGGGCGTCCTGGACACGGTGGATATAAGGAGGGGAGATGCGAGGAGGCTCCACAGGATTTTGAGGGAGCCTCCATCCCACATAGTCGTCAACCCGCCCTATGGCAGGAGATCCCTGGATGTGAGGAGGGTTCGGCGCCTCTACTACGGCTTCGCCCGCTCCCTCAAACTCCTCGGAGGACCCCTCAGGCTAACCGCCATAACCGCCGCTCCCAACATATTCAAGGGTGCCCTCGAGAAACACGGCTTCACAGTCATCGAGGACAGGGTGGCCAAACATGGCGACCTATACACCCACATCATCGTGGCAGCCCTGGAATAGCCATTTAAAGTTTATCTTTCATCCTCCATTATTACAGGCTGGTGAGCGGGTTTGGCGTCGATCGTCCCGATAGAGTCGGTTAAAAAGTTTGAGAGAGTGGGCTTCCACACCCACATAAGGGGCCTGGGACTAGATGAGAAGGGAAGGGCACTGCCAGTCGCCGACGGCATGGTTGGTCAGAGGGAGGCCAGGGAGGCGGCAGGCTTCATAGTCAAGCTGATAAAGGAGGGTAAGATGGCTGGGCGCGGCGTCCTCATGGTTGGGCCTCCGGGAACCGGTAAGACCGCCATAGCTGTGGCGATAGCCAGGGAGCTTGGCGAGGATGTCCCCTTCATGATCCTCAGTGGCTCAGAGGTCTATTCGACGGAGATGAAGAAGACCGAGGTCTTGATGCAGGCTATGAGGAAGGCTATGGGCGTGAGGCTTAGGGAGTGGAGGAAGGTCTATGAGGGGGTCGTCACGAAGATAGACATCAAGACGGCGCCAAGCCCGTACAACCCATACCAGTACATACCGAGCGGGGCTGTCATAACCTTGAAGACGAAGAAGGAGAGCAACACGTTCAGGGTTGGGGCTGAGATAGCTGAGCAGCTCATAGCCAGGGGCGTTGAGGTCGGCGACGTCATATGGATCGACGCTGAGACCGGTAGGGTCACTAAGGTTGGGAGGGCTAGGGGCGCCGACCTTGGCTCGGAGGTTAAGCTTGAGGAGTACGACATAACGGCCCGCAGGTATGTGGAGGTGCCCGACGGGAGGATCGAGAAGGAGAAGGAGTTTGTCTATACGATGACCCTCCACGACCTCGACGAGTACTACGCGCAGAGGGGAGGGCTGATAGGCCTCATCTTTGGGAGGGTTGAGAGGGAGATATCGCCGGACGTCCGGCAGCAGGTCGACGAGCAGGTTAAGAAGTGGGTTGATGAGGGGAGGGCCGAGATAATACCAGGCGTGCTGTTCATAGATGACGTCCACATGCTCGACATAGAGGCCCTGTCCTTCCTTAGCAGGGCCCTTGAAAGCGAGTTCTCCCCAATAATAATACTGGCAACGAACAGGGGGATGACGACAATAAGGGGCACCGACATAGTCTCACCCCACGGCCTCCCCCTAGACCTCCTGGACAGGCTGCTGATAATACCGACGAGGCCGTACAAGGCCGAGGAGATAAAGGAGATACTCAAGATAAGGGCCAGGGAGGAGAAGGTCAAGCTGAGCGACGAAGCCCTAGAGAGGCTGACCGAGATAGGGGAGAAGACAAGCCTGAGGTACGCCTCACAGCTGATAACACCGGCGGCGATAAGGGCCAAGTCTGAGGGCCGGGAGGTCGTCTCGAGGGAGGACGTCGAGTCCGTCACGAGGCTCTTCCTAGACGTGACCCAGTCCGTCCAACACATAAGGGAGTATGAGGAAAAGTTCCTCAAGTAGAGTTAAGTAAATCTTCCACCACCAACACTTCTCATAAATGGTGGAGTAGTTGAGGATACTGACCTACGGGTTCATAACCATAGACACCCTGGAGCTACGTGAGGAGAGATACACGGGGATAGGCGGCCCGCCAAGCTACGCTGGCGGTTCAGTCATGAGGCTCGGCGCCGTCCCCCGAGCCATAACGATGGTGGGGGAGGACTTTGGGGGCAGGTACCTCACCGCCCTGAGGAGGCTTGGACTGGAGCTGAATGAAGACCAGGTCGCGGAGGGCTCGGAGACCACGAGGTTCAGGAT
>WAQG01000162.1 GCA_015520395.1 Candidatus Geoarchaeota archaeon | reverse complement strand
GAGACAGCTAATAGATAGATACTTCCTTTCTCCAATACTCCTCTCAATTAGAATTATATAGACATCATTTATCGATCTAGAATTATAAAAATATGTATTGTGATTGATCATATAGATAAAATCGTATTGTCTCAAAATCGTTAAATTATAGGCAACATTATCCAAATTGAGGGTAACCTCTATTGCAGCGGAATCAACCAATGTTATCCTCTGATCGCCATAGGCCGCCGGGATAGTAGCTGCGGCTATTGTAAAGATGAGCATAATACATATCGTGACAGTTTCCACGTGCCTTCTCATCGAGATGGTTATAACGTGATGGGAAATATAACTCTAATCTTTTTAATATATATAGCGCCGTCTTTACTAGAGCATCATTTATTAACTTTCGGTGCAAAATTGATATGTTGATGTCGTATCGACCAGATCCATTAAAGCGTCTTCATTCAGTGCGTTTGAAGATGTATTTGATACTACTTAGGGAAGGGCGGGCTTTAAGTGTTCGTGAGATGCAGCAGTTGATAGGCATGAAGAGCCCGGGGGTTGTAAAGTATCATCTCGACAAACTTGTAATCGATGGATTAGCTGAGAAGTACGGTGGAAAGTATAAGGCTGTGAAGCCCGGCCCCAACAGCTTTTTATCACTTTACTTTATCTTTATTAAGACTGCCATTCCAAGGGCTATGACATATGCAATCTTCATAACGGTCGCGTTCATCACATATCTGGTAATAAGGTATCCTGAGATCGATCTGTCTCTCAGCTTAATTGTGATCGTTGCAATAGGCTTCCTTTGGTATGAGTCTATCAAAATGCTGAGGATCGTTAAGGGGCTTTAATAAATGCTTCACCAGGCAAATATACATGCGGCAACATCTTTATAGGGGTGGATCGCATGGATGGCCCGATAGAGGCTGCATTTGAGAAGCTTAGAAGGGTTGATGAGGTTAGGGAGGAGATCATCAGGCTCTCAAGGCTGATAGGAAGAAGTTCGAGGAGGCTGGTGATCCTGGTTCATCGCGGTAGGATTTCTGAGGCTGAGAGTATGCTAGAGGAAGTTAGGGGGCTCGTCCGGCAGGCCTTGGCTACGGCTGGCGATTTCCTCTGGCTTCTATACGGCATACTTAGAACGCCGATCCAGGAATACGTTGAGGGAGCTGTGTTTCTGTCGATTGCTCAGGGGAAGAGGATACCCAGCTATGAGGAGCTCTCTGTGGATCCTTCAACATACCTACTTGGAATCGCCGACTCTGTGGGGGAGGCTAGAAGGCTAGTTTTAAATCTTTTAAAGGAGTGGGAGATCGAGAGGGCCGAGTCCATCCTCTCCGTTATGGAGGGGCTGGTCGAAGCGCTTTCCCTCTGGGATCTTCCGGATGCGTTGTCTCCAGGGCTTAGAAGTAAGGTAGATGTGCTTAGAAGGCTTGTCGACTCGACTAAGGTCAGCCTTATAGAGCACGCCAGGGCTAAGAGGCTCATCGAAGCCTTAAAAGACCTTTGAACCCGGCTCTACATCCTTTTCAGGCTTTAGTAGCACGGGAGTGCCCTCGTCGTCGGCTGCAAGGAGCATTGCCTCGGAAACCTGCTCACATATCCTCCTTGGTTTTAGATTGGTTAGGACCACTACAAGCTTGCCCTTAAGATCCTCAGGCGAATAATGCTCACCCAGCCTGCCGACCATCTGAACCACCCGGTCCCCAACGTCTATCCTCAAGATAACGTACTTCCTGGATTCTGGGCAGTATGAGGCCTCCACAACCCTGCCAATCCTCAGGTCAAGCTTTCTGAACTCGGACACATCTACCCTCTTGACGACAGCGCCCCTCATCTCTTCAAGCTTCCTCACCAGCTCCTCCGCCTTAACCTTCTTGAATAGCGGCTTAGGCTTGTTTACAGGGTGTCCAGGCTCCAATGGTGAAAGGGCGTCATCCCAACTGGGGGGTTCCTGCAGGTTTATCAGCCTTCTCAGCTTCTCCGCGGTGAAGGGCATTATGGGCTCTATAAGTATTGAGAGGGCCTTCACGTACTGTGATGCAACGTAGATGACTGTAGCAGCCTCCTCAGGCCTTGTCTTGATGAGTTTCCAGGGGGCTCTGGTATTAAGATACCTGTTACCCTCCCTGGCAACCTCCATGACAAGCTCTACAGCCTCCTTTATCTTAATCCTCTCAAGCGCGTTGGTTATCTTGCCATGCAGAATTCTGAGCTTCTCGAGGGCTTTAGAGTCCTCCTCCCCCAGCTCCGAAGCTGGCTTGGGTATTCTTCCATCGAAGTTCCTCCACACAAACAGCAATGTCCTATGGATGAAGTTGCCTAGCGTGTCGTTCAGATGGCTGTTGACCAGCTCCTCGAAAACCCTGAGGGAAAAGTCCGTATCCTTGCCTTCAGGTCTTAGGTAGAGGAGGGCGTACCTCCAGTAGTCTGCTGGAGCCAGCTTCAGCGCCTCATCCATCCAAATGCCTATCCCGTGCGTTTTGGAGAACTTCTTCCTCTCATAGGTCAGAAACTCAGTTGCGCTCACATCCCATGGCAGATTATAGCCCTCCCTGGTGGCTAGGAGTAGGGCTGGGAAGATTATCGTATGGAATGGGATATTGTCCTTCCCTATGAAGTAGAGCGTCCTCGCCTCCGGATCGAACCAGAACTTCTTCCAGCCCTCCGGATCGCCCAGCCTCTCAAAGTACTCTATCGTGGCCGAGATGTATCCCAGGACGGCCTCCATCCATACATAGATGGTCTTGCCGTCAGCCCCTGGGAAAGGCGCTGGTATCCCCCACTTGTTATCCCTTGTTAAGGCCCTGGGCTTAAGCCCCTCCCTCATATAATTGAGGCTATAGTTCTTGACAGCCTCAGTAAAATTGGGGTTCTCCTCAATGTATCTCTGCACCGCCTCCTGAAGTTTCGGGAGGTCAAAATACCAATGCTTACTCTCTCTTACCACAGGCTTAGAGCCACATATGCTGCATCGGGGCTCTATAAGCTGTGTGGGCTCGAGAAGGCGGCCGCAGTTCTCACACTGGTCGCCCCTAGCGTGGGGGTAACCGCAATACGGGCACGTACCGACAACGAACCTGTCGGGCAAGAATCTCTCACAGTTCTCGCAGTACAGGTGGCTCTCTACCTTGGTAAAGATGAAGCCGTTGTTATAGATCTTCATGTAGAAATCCCTAACAAACCTCTTGTGTGTCTCGCTCTCCGTCCTCGTATAGTTATCGAAGCCTATCCCCCACTCCTTCAGAAGCCTAACTATCTCTGAATGAACCTTGTCGGTGAGCTCCCTGGGCTTAACTCCCCTCTTTATAGCCTCCACCTCGATCGGGGTTCCATGCTCATCTTAGCCGCTGACGTAGAGGGTTTCCTCTCCCCTCAACCTATGAAAACGCGCGATAACATCACCTGAGAGAAGTGATCCTATCAGGTTTCCAAGGTGGGGAACGCCATACGCGTAGGGCCAGGCACTAGTAACCAGCCACCTGGCTAGCTTAACTCACCCCCTTTAACCCTTAAGCCCCAGCAATGAAATAAGCTTTACGTCTCAAACACCCTCTCGGCGCCGAGCTCGCTCTGGAGGGCTGCCACAATGCTTCTCCACTCATCGACGCTATATGAGTCGTCGATTATCTTCTCAACGATCCCCTGAGAAAGCAGAAACACTTCACGAAGATTGAGCAGCTCCATGTAAGGCGTCACGAGAAGGTTTAGGAGCACGCCCCTTGGATCCTCGGATAGCTTAGCCTCAACACCCACCCTTTGGCCCCGCCTCATATATCTTCCAAAAGGCACAAACCTTGACCAGAGGAACGCCTCAAGGGAGCTTCTAGAGACAAATTTTATAAGAAGAGACCCGTCTTGAACTTTCCTGGCTATGAGGCGGTACCCCCTTTTCTTCAGGTATCTGGTTAGCCAGTCCTCAACTTCCTCGATAGATGCCTCCCTCACAAGGAAGAGACCTGAGGGCATGCTGATATCTCGATATAGCTTCGGATATTAATATTTTACTCTTCCTCAACGAGCGATGTGCAGCCGCACGTTCTCTTCCTGGGGGTATGCTCGATGGCTCTAATCAGAAGCCCCCTGACCGTGGGCAAGATCGTCTTGAAAATCTCTTTAACCTCCTCCTGGGACACCCTTTCCTGAAGTCCCGCCGCGAGATTAGTGACAACGCCTATGGACAGGTAACACATGTTTAGCTCCCTAGCCAAAACCACCTCGGGCACCAGGGTCATACCCACAACGTCGGCCCCCAGAACCCTCAACATCCTTATCTCAGCGGCGGTCTCAAACCTCGGCCCCTCCATACAGGCATAGGTTACCCCATCCACAACTTTAACACCCATATGCTTCGCCGCCTCCAGGAGAATGCGCCTAAGCTCAGGGCAGTAGGGTCTAGTCATATCTACGTGGTTTAACAGAGACTTGGGTTTAAAGCGCCCCGGCACATGAGGGAGATTCTCACCATTATAGAAGGTCGAGGCCCTCCCCTTGGTGAAATCTATGAACTGGGTTGTTACGGCCATCGTTCCGGGTTTGAGGTCGGGGCGCTTTAAACCCAAGTCTCTGTTAAACCACGTAGATATGACTAGACCCTACTGCCCTGAGCTTAGGCGCATTCTCCTGGAGGCGGCGAAGCATATGGGTGTTAAAGTTGTGGATG
>WAQG01000161.1 GCA_015520395.1 Candidatus Geoarchaeota archaeon | reverse complement strand
GTTGAAGAGATCTACAAATGGGACAAGAAGACGCACGCCAAGAAGGTCTACAAGACGACCGATCCAAATCATCCCGGGGTTGCCAGGACGTATGATATGAAGGAGCTTCTGGTCGGCGGGCCTATAGATCTTCTCCAGCCGCTCCCCAACCCGCTTGAGAGGTACACGCTCTGGCCAGCAGAGACCAGGATCCTCTTCAGGGAGAGGGGTTGGAGGACGATAGTGGGCTTCCAGACCAGGAACGTGCCCCACCTCGGCCACGAGTATGTGCAGAAGGCAGCCCTCACATTTGCCGATGGCATCTTCATAAACCCGCTGGTGGGCTGGAAGAAGCCCGGCGACTATAGGGACGAGGTGATACTGGCGGCATACGAGGCCCTCGTAAAGCACTACTACCCAAAGGGGGTCGCCGTCCTGGCAGCCCTAAGGATGAACATGAGGTACGCTGGCCCAAGGGAGGCGGTGCACCACGCGATAGTCAGGAAGAACTTCGGCTGCACCCACTTCATAGTTGGGAGGGATCACGCCGGCGTAGGAAACTACTACGGGCCCTACGAGGCATGGGACATATTCCGAGAGTTCCCGGACCTCGGGATAACCCCCCTCTTCATAAGGGAGGCCTTCTACTGCCGGAAATGTGGCAGCATGGTCAACGAGAAGATATGCCCACACAGCGATGAGGACAGGGTCAGGATAAGCGGAACAAAACTCAGAGAGATGATACTTAATGGCAAACGGCCCCCGGAGACTATGATGAGGCCCGAGGTGGCCGACGTGATACTCGGCTTTAAGAACCCATTCATCTAAAAATCGCTCATCCTGCCAACCGCGAATGCCACCAACTGCTCATCAGTCGTAAGGCCGCCGTGAGCACCCCTTCTCTCCTCCTCATACTCCTTCTTCTCATACCTGTAGACCAGGCCGTAGCCCGGCTTTGGAAGGGCTATGAGCTCCCCAATCCTGTAGGTGAGCTCGGGATGCGGGTTCCCGTAGCCGAAAAGCCCCATCCTCACAGCATCCCGGGATCTCAGGAGTAGGAACTTCCCCGGATGCTTCCTGTTAAAGTATTCCTCCACCTCCTCAGCCCTACACTCCCTCGGGTAGAGGTAGGAGACGCGGCTTTCGCCGGTTGGCGGTATTAGGAGGAGATCCATCAACTCGCGATCCTCGTTTGCAACCACCATGTTGTCCCTCACCACATAGGACTGCCCATGATCGCCCGTTATCATGAGAAGCGTCTCCTTCGCAACCTTCTCGTCGAGCCTGTCCAGCAGAAGCGCCTTTATGGCCGTGGCGATCATCTCCATTTCGGCCAGGTTCTCCTCGGAGAGGGGCGTCCTCTTATGGGAGACTGAGTCAAGCCCCTCCCAATAGGCATAGATGTACTTCCTCTCTCCGCCCGCCTCAAGTATCTTCCTAAGGTTCACCAGCATGTCAGCGAGCGTTAGGTAGGGCCTCACCTCAGCCCCCCGGTTAGCTATGTGCGAGAGGCCTGAGTTGGCGTAGTACTCGCCGAGCAGGACGTAGGTCTCGGCACCCACATCCGAGAGCGCCTTATAGATCGTGTCGTGCCCGGTCGCCTCCTCGGGATTAAACCCGAAATCCAGCAGAACGTTGGGCTGCTTCATGAAGGCCGGGGAGAGCCGAATCATGTTGACAACCATCCCATACTCCCTGAGATAGAGCTTGTACCCAACAACCCCATGCTCAAGCGGCGTCCTCCCGGTGGAGATCGTGGTGACGGCGGTGGCCGTCGTCGCGGGGAAGGTGGAGGTAAGGTAGCCCAAACCAGACTTCTCAAAAAGCCGATAGAGGGCACCCCTAAGCCTAACAGCCTCAACAACCCTCCTGTAACCAAGGGTATCAATCATGAGCAAGACAACGTTCCTGACATCAAGAAGATCAGGACTAACAACATCCTCAGACAGCGGAAGCTTATCATTAAGGTAGGGAGAACCGAAAACCCTAGCAATTGTCGGAGGGATGTTCGATATCCCCCGACCATCATAGCTGGGCATCACAATCTCATAGACATCCTCCATCCCACACATCCCCAAAACCACAAGGCAGCAACCATGATAAACTTAAACCCCAGATCAAAGTTATTTGCCCCTCAAACCACCTCAACTTGGATGTCGAATGAAGCCCTAAGAGCCAAGCTGGAGGAAATTTTAGCCCCCAAAGAAATTTTCAGGGCTAGGCGGGATCATCATGCCAGGCGTCGTCCGAGGCCCTGCGGCTTCACGATCCATGTCGGCTATGGTTGCCCCCATGCCTGTCTGTACTGCTATATCGATGAGATGGGGTTCAGCTTCTCCAGGCCTGAGCCCTACCCACTGAGCGGCTATGGGATTGCCTACGCCCTCCTTAACAACAGGCATTTTATCCCTGGAAGGGATGGGTCGCTCATAGCCATTGGGAGTGTCTCCGAGCCGTTCCACCCCCTCCTGGTTAAGAGGACTGTGGAGTTCCTCGAGGCGGCTGACAGGTTCCTTAGAAACCCGACCCAGTTTTCAACGAAGCAGTTCATAGATGAGGGGCTGGCCGGGCGGATGGCCTCCCTAAAGCTCCCAATAAACCCCCTAATAACCATCGTCACCGTTGAGAAGCTAGGGGTTTTGGAGCCAAGAGCACCCCCACTGGAGGTCAGGCTCAAGACCATAGAGAACCTGAGCAACGCCGGACTTAAGCCGATGGTGTTCGTAAGGCCGATAATACCCGGGGTAACTGATGTGGAAGCCAGGGTGATAGGGGAGCTTGCAGCCTCCCACGGAGCCGTGGGCGCCGTCATCGGAACCCTCAGGGTCACCAGACGGATAATCGAGAGGCTCTCAAAGGTCATGGACGTAGGCCCAATCCTCAGGAGACTTAAGAGGACGCCGAGGCCAGGCGAACAACTGGCGATAAGGGGGGCAGACCTTAAGACGAGGGTCAGGGAGGAGCTGGAGCAGGCCGGACTCAAGGTCTTCGACCAAGCCTGCGTAGCAAACGCATACAACGCCCAAACATACCCAGCCTGCTACAGGATGAACCGGTGCAGAAACTGTATCCTCGACAAGCTTCTCGGAAAACCCACAGAAACCTAGCCTGCCGATACACCCAGCCCTGGAACCCTGACACCAACCAGGGAGTACCCATCACCCTCCAGCAGGAAGACCAGGATGTCCCTGCCAGCTCCAACAAGCCTATAGAGGGGGGCGTTAAGCACGTCTATGCCCGGCGGGAACCTCGGGGTATAGTCCAGGGTTGAGACGACGCTCCCGTCCGCCATGTCGACAACCAGGTACCTCTCCAGGGGCTCTCTAAACCTGCATCGTGCCGCCCGGTGCGCCTCCATCCCAACAACCATCAGCCCCTCACCCAGCCTTATGGGGCCGACAAGGGAGCTGCATGGCTGGCTAAGATCGTATAGGCCGAGGACCTCCCCATCAAGGCTGGTGAGGACACACAACGTTTGTAGCGTGGTGTCGCACAGGACAACCCGGTCTCCAAACACGGAGATTCTAATGGGGGCGATGGAGTAGTTAACCGAGCCGACCCTCAATACGCCCTCTCCATAACTGTGGATGATGCCGGGCCCAAGCGTATACAGATGCTCGACACCCCCGCCCACCAGATCCAGCCGGTAAACCCCAGTTTGGTTCCCATCTGCAGCGGCAAAATAGAAGTAATGCTTCCCAAAACCACCCCCAAGCCTCCCCTCGACGAGGATGCTTCGGAGAACTGCGCCGTTCTCGGGATCGAGGACCACAACCTCCTCCCCAACCAGAACCACAAGCGGCGAACCCCACAATATCTCCACAGAGCCGCCCCCATACGCCCTAAGCCCAGCCCGGCTCACCCACTCCACCCTCTGAGCCAAGAGGTCAACCGCCATAACCTCAAGGCTCCTATCAACAACGTATGCAACATAAGCCCTCCCACCATAAACCGCCACCCCCGGCACCAAGTAGTCCAGCTGAACCCGCCACTCCCTGACAGGCCCAGCACCTATCGGCATAAGGGTAACCTTCACCACCGAATACCACCCCGCGTAATCCACGTACACCTGGGAAACCGCAATAAAGCTCCCTAAAGCCTCAAGATAGACACGGCCGAGCATCACATCCCCCTCCAAAACCCCAGAACTACCGACAAGCCTAGCATCCCCCGTATAGATAGAGAC
>WAQG01000160.1 GCA_015520395.1 Candidatus Geoarchaeota archaeon | reverse complement strand
GGTGTGGTGGTTGGGGTTGTTGTCGGAGTTGTGGTCGTCGGGCCCGGTGGTGGAGCCATTATTAGATAGGCGGCTACCACTGCAACAACTATTATTATCACTATTACGCCTATCAGCAGGGCTCGGGACACAGCTCTAGCCAAACCCATTACAGACACACCTGAGCTCTTAGAGAAGCTATGATGCATATATAAGTGTTGATGACCTAAGTGCAAAAAATACATATGTGTTCTATAGGCCTAAAGCTGATAACTGCGGTCTAAGATACATAGTTTAGGGGGAATGTGGGAGGTAAGGATCGACGAGGAACGGTGCGTCGATTGTGGCTTCTGCAGGACTGTGAATGTGTGTAGCTCGCCGAATCTATGTATCCTCTGCTTCTCCTGCCTCTGCTCCTGTCCCAACATGGCCAGGAGGGTTGTCTGGATCGATTCTGAGCCAGGCTCGTGCAAGGTTGAGGTCGAGGGGATAGAGCTTGAGGTTCCAAGGAACTTAACCGTTAAGAAGGCCCTGAGCATGGCTGGTGTAAGTGTGGGCTTAGCTCCCGGGGAGGGCGATGTCTCAGCCCCCTGTAGGACCGGGGGATGCTACTCCTGCCTCGTCGAGATGGATGGGGAGCCTGTTAGGGCCTGCATAACGCCGGTCAGGGATGGCGCTAGTATAAGGCTCTACAGGGAGAATCAGCCCCTCCTAAGAATAGTTCATGGGCCCGAACCCCATATGGTCGGGGGGAAAGGCACCCCCTGGTGGGTTAAGGGGAGGCGTTATGTGGAGGTGGCCATATGGGCTGCTGGCTGCAACCTCAGGTGCCCGCAGTGCCAGAACTACCATGTAACCTACGACAACGCCTCACGCCCCATCACGCCAAGGGAGGCAGCCGTCAGTTTGACTGCAGCCAGAATAGCCTATGGGGTTAACCGTATGGCGATCTCGGGGGGCGAGCCGACTGTCAACAGGAGGTGGCTTATCGAGTTCTTCCGGGAGCTTAGAAGGCTTAACAGGGATGATAAGGCCCGTCTCCACCTGGATAGCAACGGCACCTTGCTCACCAAGGACTACATAGACGAGCTCGTTGAGGCTGGGGTGACAGACATCGGCGTTGAGCCGAAGGGAGCGAGGGTCGAGACCTTCATGAAAATAACGGGGATCAGAAACAGGCCCCTCGCCCAAAGGTACCTTGAGACCGCATGGAGGGCCCTCGACTACCTCATCTCGGAGTACTCTGACAGGGTTTTCGTCGGGGTGGGAATACCCTACAACAGGGCTTTCATGATGGAGGAGGAGCTTTGGGAGATTGGGGAGAGGATAGCGTCCATATCAAGAGATGTCCAGGTCGTGGTCCTCGACTACTTCCCCACTTTTCGGAACCGACGGTTAAGAAGGCCTAGCTTTGAAGAGATGCTCAGGGTGAAACGTATACTAGGTGATGCGGGCCTCAGGACAGTCATAGTACAAACATCCATAGGCCACATCGGCCCTAACGATGAGCTCCTATAGGCCCGCTGCCCAGGGCCATCTGAGCAGAATCCATGGTACGATGACCGCCATGGTGACCGAGGCCCAGACCAAGATGCTCCACCTGGCTATCTTCGAGCCGTCGAGTGGGGGTATGGGGATCAAGTTGAATATAGCTATGTCGAGGTTGACGATCATAGCCCACCTCAAAACCTCCCCAAGGGAGGGCACGGCTAGCCGCAGAAGGAGGAAAATTACGGTGAGGGCTATGTTTGTGAGGGGGCCAGCGAGGGCTATGATGCCCTGCTCACGGCGAGTTGAATACCCGAAGATCCCAACATACCCAGGCGCTATGATCTTGAAGCTTGGGGAGAGAGCCGTGACAAGGCTTAAAAGCATCATGAGGGGATCGACCATGAACCTGGCGGTAAACCCGTATCTCCTCGCAACCTGGCGATGAGCCAGCTCATGAAAAACCATACCAGCGACCAAGCCTATCAGCACCCCGACGACCAGAGGGCTTGCTAGTGGGTTTAAGCCCCAGAGAAATAGGTGTCCCGTCTCAACGAGAAAGATAACCAGCATCGCAGCCCCAAAACCCACTAGCTCACCTCGGGAGAACCTCAGGCCAAGCTTTAGTGAGGGGCGCCTAGCCTTCCTCCTGACAGGAATCACAAAACTCCTCTCAACCCTAGCCTCAACCTCCCATGCCCTGGGCCTCCAGACCCCCCTGACGAGTCCTGGACAATCGTGATTCTCAGGAAGATGGTGTCTTGCACAGAAATTACCTCCACAATACCTGCATTTGAAGGGTAGCGCAACCTCGACACCACAGTAATCACACTTGACCATGCTAGGGTGAATCTAGTAACTTAAGGAAAATAAGCATATCTCATAAAATGAGGCCTTTCATCCCGGCAATCACCCTATCAACACCATGTTAAGTGAAATTGCCCTTATGAACTGTAGCTGATTTCGAAGCTGATTAGGAGAGTGTGGATTGAATGCTGTAGCGGTGTAAGTTTAGCGTAAATATTAAGATATGGGAAAAGTCTATCGGGCCTCTTCATTATTACTTGTAGGTGTAGAATCCTCTGCCAGTCTTTCTGCCCCACCGTTTGGAGTAATACATGTGTCTTATTATCTGTGGTATTCTTCTTGTTGGGAAGTTTCCTCCAAACTGTTTATGTAGGCTCATAACGACGTGGTAGATGACGTCTATGCCTATGAGGTCTGAGAGCTCGAAGGGACCCATAGGCATTCCTGCGCCTGTCTTCATGGCAACATCTATGTCCCTCATTGAGGCGATGCCTTCCTCCAGGCAGGCGTAGGCCTCGTTGAGCATTGCTCCAAGGATCCTGTTGACCAGGAATCCGGGCGTCTCCTTAACCCTTATGGGTATCATTTGGTAGCGCTGGTTCCTAAGCCCTGAGATGAAGTCCATCACATCGGTAACCGTCTCCTCGCTTGTGAGAAGGCCTGGTATAACCTCAACCAGGGGTAGGGCTGTGGCCGGATTGAAGAAGTGTATGCCTATGACCTTTTCAGGCCTCTTCGTGGCTGAGGCTATCTCGGTTATTGAGAGCGTTGAGGTATTCGTTCCAAGGATGGCGTATCTTGGGGCCGCCTGGTCGAGCTCCCTGAAAACCTCCTTCTTAACATCAATGTCCTCGACGACAGCCTCTATAACTATATCAACGTCCTTGAAGTCGTCGTAGGTCTCCGTCGGCTTGATCCTCTCCATGACCTTGGGTATGTCCTCATAGGTGAACCTCGGCTTAAGGGTCTCCCGGGCCTTACGCTTCTGCTCCTCTGTCAGCTTTACACCCGTCCTCTTCTCAAACCGCTCGATCTCCCTGTCAGCCTTAGTTGTCTGAAACTCGGCATAGCTCTTAAGGCTCTCCTCTATCCTCTTAAGCCCCCTCTCCACATACTCCATGGAAATATCCTTCAGGACAACCGTAAGGCGGTTCAATGCCATTATCTCGGCGATCTGAGAACCCATAACGCCAGCTCCAACAACACCAACCTTCCTCACGAACAGCAAGACTCACACCAGCTAAAACAACCCAATCCACATTATATAATCGTTAGCCAAGGTCCAGCCAAGAAGCTCACTCGAGGAAGAGGGTAGGGATCCTCTGGGCCTCCTCTATCATCTTCAGTATGGCGGGTATTGAGGCCATAATGGGAAGGAACTTTCCCTTAAACCTGATCCTGCCATCCATGAAAGCCTGAGTCAAGCTAACCTCGCCCCTAAGCCCCTTCACCCATACGTCGTAGTCGGCGGTGAAGATGAAGTCCGCCTTACTCGACAGTGGATCCACGATCTGGACACCCCTACACCCATGCTCATCAACCTCGATTAGAAAGCCCAGAGGATCCAGCCCATAAGCCTCCCTAACCCTGCCGGGAACCCTCCTGAGAACTACCAGCACCCTCCCCCTAAGCCTCCTGAAAAGCCCTCTGAACCCGGAGACACGCCTACAGAACTCCATAGCCCATTCCCCACCTGGAAAAACAAACATCTCCATGGCAATCCATACTTAGGGTCTGCTAGGATATTAAATAGAGCTACTGTGGAAAGGTCACCACGCTTATACAAGCAAAATGATCATCAAAGATCCTAGCTAAGTCAGCAATTCGCCATAGCCTTCATTTTATGATTAAAGGATGAAAGTTGGGGAGCATTCATAGCCTCCTGTGTCAACCC
>WAQG01000159.1 GCA_015520395.1 Candidatus Geoarchaeota archaeon | reverse complement strand
GTATATATGTTACAACCGAGGAGTCAAGGGATTCAATCATCAAGCAGGCCGAGATGTTTAACTTTGACTTTAAGAGGTATATTAGGGATGGCTCCCTCATAATGATCGATACCTTCGGTAGTGATGAAAGGTGGAGCCTCTCAAAGCTGGATATCAACGAGCTTACAAACATAATTATCGAGGCCAAGAGGGAGCTGGGTTACAGGTATGCGAGGCTGGTTATCGACAGCCTCTCAGCCTTCTGGCTGAACAGCCCTGCGCTTGCCAGGAAACATGCCTACACCATTAAAAGCGTTCTTCACAAGTGGAGGTTTACGACCGTTGGGACAAGCCAGTATGCGATAACGACGAGTGGGGCGTTTGGCTTTGGGGTCGAGCATATAGCCGATGGGATAATAAGGTTTAAGAAGCAGGTTGTCGATGGCCGGCTAAGAAGGTATATGCTTATAGAGAAGATGAGGCAGACCCCCCATGACCTCAGGGTTCACGAGATAGATTTCGTTGAGGGTGTGGGTCTCGTCATAGTTGGGCCGGTTGAGCGGAAAAGGGCTAGGAGGGTTACGGCCTATAACTTGTAGGTAAGGACTATAGCCTTCTTGTCGCATGAGAAGTAACACTGGAAGCAGCCTATACACTCAAACATGTCTATCCTGCCGCTCCCGGCCCTAGCTATATCTATCTGCATTGGACAAACCCTATTACAGGCGCCACAGTTATCGCACCTGGAAGCCACTTTATAAAATCCTAGGACGCTGAACTTAGAGACTATGCTGTTCATAAGCCCCAGGGGGCACAGGTATCTACACCAGAACCGCTCGATTCTAACCGCTAAAACCAGCACAACCACCAGTAACACGTACCTTGCGACGATGATGGGGTTGAACACGGCTGCCATAAACTCGCTCATCGAGGTTGGGATCAGCCCCATAATTATGGAGACGGGCATATATGCAAAAAGCGTCGAATCCGGGGAGACCAGGGAGTAGGGGGACACCATCAAGCCCCTCGGAAGATAAGGTTCAATGCGGCTTGCCACACCCTCCAATCTGAGATATCCGATCACAAGTGGGGCCATTATTGAGGCTGCGAGGACAAACCACTTAATCTTTAACAGAAGTGAGTGTATATTGGGATCTATGCGCCGCTTTGCCCTGCCCAGGATCGCCGCCACCTCCTGAGCAAGGCCGAACGGGCAGAGCCACCCGCAGAACACCCTTCCCATAAATATATTTCCAAGGATTATTGATGCGAGTGGAAGGAGGGGTGGCAGGGCTGAGGCGATGAACACCTGCAGGAGGTCGAAGGAGGGGGGGAATGTTAACCATGGAGCCGAGCCTCCGAGTATGGGGAGGGGGTAGGGATAGGGCCCTAGCCCGGCGTTAAGTATGTAGAGGAAGGCCAACTGGGAGATGAGCCTGACAGCCCTTACCGACTTGTACTTTCGCTCCCAAGGCTCTCCCATCAGCTCGGCCCCCTCAGGTGAATATCGCTGAGATTATAGGCCTAACTATCCTCTCGTAGAGCTGTAGTGTCAGTTGAAAGTGGTTGAACTCGATCGAGGCCGCCAGGAACGTGACGGAAAGAGATGCCAGGAGCAGCGTCACTATCCATCTCCGCCTCATACCATGGACACCTGCCACATTGTTATGAGGATAAGGATATTTAAAAGCTTCAGGTTCAATGCTCTTGGTGGATGAAGAGGCTCGAAAGGGGGGAGGCCCAGCTGATGACCAGCCCGCGCAGCTCTGACACCATTAAGGGGTGAGTAAGAAGTTGACTTTCCTGGCGTTCGAGGAGAAGGTCAAGGAGCTAATAGGGAAGGTGGCGCCCCACAGGGTCGAGTACCAGCTAATGGAGCCTAGAAGGCCTGAGTACGGCGACCTAGCCTCGAACGTCAGTTTTAGGCTCGCAAAAGTCATGAGGAGACCGCCGCAAGAGATCGCGGAGAATCTGGCGGAAAGGATCTCAGGAATGCTGGATAAGGAGGATATAGTTGGCGGGGTTGAGGCGGTTTCAGGCTTCCTAAACTTCAGGGTAAACTTTCCCATTTTGGCCAGGAAGACCCTGGAGGCCGTTTTCCGTCTGGGGGATAGGTACGGTTCATCGAACATTGGGGCTGGTAGGAAGGTTCTGGTGGAGCACACAAACGTCAATCCCAACAAGGCCATACACATAGGCCATGCTAGGAATTCCTGCCTGGGAGACTCGCTTGTCAGAATACTTAGGTTCGCCGGGTTCCGTGTCTATGCCTTAAACTACATAGACGATACTGGAAGCCAGGTGGCCGACGTCATTGTGGGTTTCAGGTATTTAGGCATGCCTATGGAGCCGCCGAAGGGCATGAGGTTCGACAAATACTGCGGCGATCATGTCTACGTCAAGGTTAACCAGCTTTATGAGGAAAGGCCCGAGCTTCTCAAATATAGGAGGGAGGTGCTGAGAAGGATAGAGGAGGGGGATAACGAGGTAGCTAGGTTTACTAGGGCGATTGCCGATAGGGTTGTGAGGGATCAGCTTAAGACGTGTTGGCGCCTCGGGGTGTATTTCGACCTGTTCAACTGGGAGAGCGACATAGTTAGGAGTGGACTTTGGGAAGAGGTCTTCCAGCTTATGAAGGAGCGCGGGGCTGTGAGGCTTGAGACGGATGGAGAGTACGCTGGCTGCTGGGTCATAAGCCTTAAAGATATACCAAGGTTCGCGGAGGAGACCGACAAGGTTCTCGTAAGGTCGGATGGCACATTGACGTATATAGCTAAGGACCTGCCTTATGCAGCATGGAAAATAGGCCTAGTCTCCGGGGACTTCAAGTACAGCCTCTACTTAACACAGCCCAATGGAAAGCCCCTATGGACGACCGGCTTGGAGGGCATCGACAACCACCCCGACTTTAAGGGCGGAGACATGGCCATCTCGGTTATCGATGTGCGCCAGTCCCGTCTTCAGGAGATAATAAAGGTGGTGCTGGGGAAGCTCTTTGGAGCCAAGGAGGCTGAACGCTACATTCACTACGGCTATGAGGTCGTCGCCTTAAGCGGAAGGTCAGCAAGGCTTCTGGGAGCCGGGACCGAAGAGAAAGTAGTACATATGTCGGGTAGAAGAGGCCTATACTTTAATGTCGATGACGTCCTCGACATCATGAAGGAGAAGGCCAAGAAGGAAACCCTGGCAAGAAACCCGGATGCCGATCCCGGATGGGTTGAGGAGGTTGGGGAGGCCCTGGCAGTCTCAGCACTAAGATACCAGCTCGTCAGAGCTGATAGAAACAGGCTTCTAGTCTTCGACATTGAGGACTCCTTAAAGTTGGAGGAGAATACGGGCCCATACCTCATCTACACATACGTGAGAACGAGAGGCATTCTCAGGAAGGTTGAGGATAATGCGGATATCAGCGGTGTGGATCCAAACGTCTATGGGGGTGAGGAAAGGGAGCTGCTTGTGATGGTTTCAAAGTTCCCGGTGGTTGTTAGGGATGCAGCCCTCAGCCTCGAGCCCCAGGCCATAGCAAATTACACATACAAACTGGCAGCACTCTTCAACAAGTTCTACGAAAAATACCCTGTCATCAAGGCCGAAGGAGAGATCCGCACTGCCAGATTAGCGCTTGTTAAGGCCGTCTCCCAGACACTGAAAAACGCGTTCAACCTTTTAGGCATAGTGCCGCTTGAGAGGATGTAATGCGCTGGGCGTGTTATGGGGGCTCACTTGGTATTTCTGGCGTATTACATGTGTAGTCCCTTGCTCTCCCAGATCCACGGCTTATTAATTTGATAGACCCGATTCATATGGGGTTTGAGGATGGTGCCCGGGGGCGGTGGTTTTTTAGACGTATCATGCCCTAGATGTGGAGGTCGGGAGGTCGTCGCCGTTTTGGTTGACAGCAGGGTGGATGGAGGGCTGAGGTATCTTTGTATTAGGTGTGAGTTAAGTTTTGATCCGTTCTCCATGACATATTGCTACCTGCCATTTAACGGTAAGTCTAGATCATCCAACCAGCTCGGCTTTAGTTTCGTTGAGAGAAGGCTTTCAACAACCTGGTTTGAGATGAGCATTTTAAGAGCCCTGCCGCCGCATAGCCTTTTTAAACAGGGCGCAGCGATTTATTAGATCGTGAATATGGATAGGCTGAGGCGTTTATGGGCTCCCTGGAGATACGCCTACGTGGTTAGCATAAAGGATGAGAGGCATTGTTTTCTCTGTCGAGCAGCCGAAAGTGGGGATGATGAGGAAAACCTAGTGGTGTATAGGAGTAGACACTCCATAGTTGTTCTTAATAAATATCCCTATAACCC
>WAQG01000158.1 GCA_015520395.1 Candidatus Geoarchaeota archaeon | reverse complement strand
CCTCCTATCCATCAGGGTTGCTATGTATATTGGGTAATAGAGCTTGACGGACGTGGCGCTGGTGGCCCCCCAGATGCTCTTGGCCACCTCCTCGACTTCTGAGGGGGTCAGTTCATGTGGGACTTCCACGCCCATTTCAACCCTAGCCCCCATAACCTTGTTCAGCTTACCGGGCGAATAAAGCAGAAACCGTCTTGAAGGTAGGAACCCCCCATCCCTTGGCCCAACGAAACCCTTCTCAGATAGCTTTAGAAGGATCTCCCCATGGATATCGCCATCTCCATCCAGCAACGAGCCTAAGACACCCGCCTCCTCAACGGAAACCCGAGGGAAAACCCTAGAGAGACCCCTTCTTCCAATGCTCATAAAATCGCCCGTAAGCCCGTCGAACAGAGCCTCAAAGGGTTCAAATTTAACCACCGTCCTTTTAACGATCAGCCCCCTTCTCTCAGTAAGCCTCCTCCTAAACCTGACCAGCCATAGGGGATAATATAGTAACTTAAGGTCTACCAGCCTCTCATCGGGTAGCAATAAGAACCGTCTACTTGCCTCGGCATTCACGATCCTCAACACGCGCCTCCTATCCACCCTCAACAAAACATATTTTGCCTCCTCTACACCCTCCTCGAGGCTGAGAACCCTCCTCTTAAACTCCTCGCCATCCCAAAGCTCAACCCCCAAATGACGCGCAACGCTCATAGCGCCGGGCGTGAATCCCGAGGAAGCCACCAGAAGCCCCCTATCAGCCCCAACATCCCTAACGATCGCTGCAAGCTTCATGACCCACTCCTTAGAGACGGGCTTAGAATGAGCCTTCGCCTCAACCAACAGAGTAAAACTCCTCCCACCCCGAACACCCCGCACCAAAATGTCGATCTCATGGACGGCCCCGCTCCTACCCCTGAGCCTCACATTACGTTTAACGCTGTAGCCCAGCGCCTTGAAATAACCCTTAAGCGCATTCTCAAGCTCTAAACCCTTAGAGTGCGGCGCACCCATCCCCCTAGAAATGCTGTCCTAATAGGATAAAATGTCAACCAATGATCGAGGGTTGATAAATGTTTGAATGGCGGGCCCGGTGGGATTCGAACCCACGACCAACGGCTTAGGAGGCCGCTGCGCTATCCTGGCTGCGCTACGGGCCCGCCAATTCAGATAATGAAGAGGGTGCCTATTAGGTTTTCGTTGCTGTTAAGCAAGGAGGCCCGACCCTTATTTAGATACGGAACATTAACCTAAGCCTCCACATTCATGTGTTGTTCAGAGAGGCGGGGTCTTTAAGAATGGCTTGGTTGAAGGGCTTAGAGAATGGCGGCTTGTGGTCTGGGCGACATATATATTTCTACTTAGCCCTCTGGTGTTTGTGGTGTCAATTGTGGTTAACAGGGAGGAGCTGCTGAAAAAGCCCGTCAGAGACCTCATGCCGACGGTTGGTCTGAGGGTCTCGGAGCTTGTAGAGATGTTTGGGAGGATGGGTGGCTTTATGGCTAGAAGGGTTTATGAGGCTGCGGAGCTGGTGTTTCAGATGGCTTCGGACAAGGACTGCTACGTCTTCTTGTCCTTCCCTGCAAACATCGTTGCAACTGGGTTAAGGGGCGTTATTGCTGGGATGGTAAGGGCTGGTATGGTTGACGCGATAATAACTACGGGCGGCACAATAGACCACGACATTGCAAGAAGCTTTAGCGAGTACTACCATGGGTTCTTCGAGGCTGACGACTTGATGCTAAGGAAACTTGAGATCCACAGGCTCGGAAACATATTCATTCCCCTGGAGAACTATGGCCCTCTCATCGAGCGCGTCGTTAGAAACATGCTTAGAGAGCTTACAGAGCGCAGGAACAAGTGGTCGCCCAGCGAGCTGGCTAGGGAGCTGGGGGCACGGATCAGGGATGAAAACTCGATCCTCCGCCAAGCATATCTGAGAAACGTTCCGATATACGTGCCCGGCGTGGTTGACTCATCATTCGGAACTCAGCTCTTCTTCTACGCGCAGACGAGCGAGTTCGAGCTGGATCTCTTCAGCGATATGAAGAGAATACTGGACACGGTGTTCGAGTCCGAGAGAACCGGAGGAATAGTGGTGGGCGGCGGGATAAGTAAACACCACCTGATATGGTGGAACCAGTTTAAGGAGGGACTTGACTACAGTGTCTACATCACGACTGCCGTTGAGTGGGATGGCAGCCTCTCGGGAGCCTTGCCCAGAGAGGCAATATCGTGGGGCAAGCTCAGACCCAAGGCAAAGCACACAACCGTGTATGGCGACGCAACAGTCATCCTTCCACTAATATTCTACTATGTGTTAGATAGGTTAAGTATCAGGGGTGAGGCTGGTGGGTAGGCTGTTCGGAACCGACGGCGTGAGGGGGGTTGTAAACATAGAGCTGACCCCAAGCCTGGTCTACAACCTGGGGCGGGCAATAGGTACGTTCTTTGAAGGCGGCGAAGTCCTGGTGGGCCGCGACGCCAGGGTCTCCGGAGAGATGGTTAAGAACCACCTTATAGCCGGGCTCCTCGATTCAGGCGTGAATGTTTATTACTCGGGCTACGCGCCAACTCCCGCGCATCAGTATGCCGTGAGGCATTATGGGCTGGATGGAGCCGTTATAGCTACCGCAAGCCACAACCCCTCAGAGTTCAACGGCATTAAGGTCGTTGGGAAGATGGGGGTGGAGGTCTCGAGACGGGATGAGGGGCTTATAGAGGACATATATTTCAGCAGAAGGTTTGCTTCGGGAAGAGGGGCCTTTAGGGGGCTTCTAGACCCCATAGAACCCTACGTAGAGGCGATCGTGGAGAAGGTTGACCAGGCATCCATATCCAGGGGGGATTACCTGGTTATAGCCGACCCTGCGGCAAGCGTTGGGAGAGTTGTGGGAAGGGTGCTTGAAAGGCTCGGAGTCTCCTACAGGATCATCAATGGGCAGCTGGACGGCAGGTTCCCATCCAGGGAACCCGAACCCCTACCCTCAAACCTCAGAGAGCTAGGAAGGTACGTAAAGATGAAGAAGGCGACCTTCGGCGTCGCTTATGACGGGGATGCGGACCGCTCGATCTTCGTCGACGAGCATGGGAGGGTTATCTGGGGCGACAGGAGCGGAGCGATGCTTTCAGAGCACGTCCTTAAGAAGCACGGGCCAGGAACGCTGGTGGTCGGTGTCAGCGCCTCCTGGGTTGTCGAGTACGCCGTCAAGAGAAGTGGGGGGCAGGTCTACTGGACGAAGGTGGGCAGCGTGGGCATAACGCACAAAATAATAGAGCTGAGCTCCAAGGGACTCTTCGCCTTCGGCCTCGAGGAGAACGGCGGCTTCTTCTACACGCCCCATCAGCCCGTCAGGGACGGGGCCATGAGCACAGCACTGATGCTGGAAGCCATTTCAAAGATGGGTATGACCATAGCTGAGTACAACGCCACACTCCCCAGAACCTACTCCCTCAAGGACAAGGTGAGGTGTCCAAACCACCTTAAAGCACGGGTGATGGGCGAGATAGTGGAGAGGTACTCTAGGATGGGTTATAGATATGATACCATTGATGGGATAAGGGTCTGGCTTAGCGAGACCGAGTGGTTTATGGTGCGTCCAAGCGGAACCGAGCCCGTCATAAGGATATTTGCCGAGACCCTGGACGAGCAGAAGACCAAAAACCTCGTTGAAATGGCCAAGAGGGAGGTAGGGGAGATCCGGGACAGGCTACTCAACCGAACCTAAGAACCCTAACGCCCAGCATCTCCCCAACAGCCTCAAGGACGTCCACATGATCCCCATAGATTAAGACGTGGTGGTTGGCTGCAGCTCCCTCAAAAAACCTGTCAAACTCGAATCCCACAGGCTTAAACAGGCTCTGCGTCCTGCAGGCCCTCTCGTAAATAGCCCCCCCTCTAATAAGCCTAACAAGACCAACACGTAACTCCCGGTAGCCTGGTGAAAGAGAGGCGACCGTGTAATCCCCCCTCCTCATCAACACCCAGAATGGCAAGCGGGAGTCCGGTCTCAAAATGTGGAACGAATCTTTTCTGCTCAATGAGCCTAGACGCCACCGTGCAGTGGGCCAGCAAAGCCTCCTCTGGACCATAGTCAACAACGTTGGATATCCACCCCGGCATCCCAGACGACCTAAGGGCCACGTAGAGAAGCAGCAGGCTTCTAAAATCGGCTTCACAAGCCGCCACGACGCCCTCATCGTTCAACGCACTCAAGGCCAGACATGGAGTAACCCCGAATCTCTGGATAAACTCGAAACAGTCGACGGTGACGGCATTGTAGCCGCCCTCCCCAACAATCCTCTTAAACGCCAGGTAAACCTTAACCGCATCACGGAAGCCAACAGCACCCCTAACTCCCAGTTCCTCCGCCGCAACAGTAACCTCATCACTCCCAACACCCCCTATAGCTTTTTCGACCTTATCATACGGGATGGGCTCGACCCGACCGCCCGTACGCGAAGCGAACCTAAGGGCCTCAAGGGTCAAATCCTCCTTACCAACCAGAGCCACCCTAAGCTCCCTAAGGCCCCTCACTACCCCCTCACCCCTCACATAGGGTAACAACATTCTCTCGGCATCGCCCGGCTCAGCCAGATAGATGGATCTAAACCGTAAACCTAAGGCCCTGAGCCGGGAGGCTGCGGAGAGCATTGAAGCCAGGCTGTTATCACCCTTAAACGAAACTAGAAT
>WAQG01000157.1 GCA_015520395.1 Candidatus Geoarchaeota archaeon | reverse complement strand
GATCTGAATGTTTCCAGATGAGAGCCGATCTGCTATTTTTGTTTTCTAGAATAAACATAAATAGATTGGTTGTCTCCCTTCTGAGGGGAGAGGCCATGGAGGCGTTGATAGGGTTCGCTGTGCTCCTCTTCGCTGCCCTTATTGTCGCGATTATCATGGCCCTGACGCCGGTTCTCGTCGCCCCCTTTAACCCGAACCCCGTTAAGAACTCCCCCTTCGAGTGTGGCGAGATCAAGGTGACGAGGATCGGCAGGTGGCCCTACATAATGCAGTATTACGGCTTTCTCCTCATGTTCCTCGTCTTCGACGCCCTATCCATATTCCTCTTCATAATGTCCTACAGCGCCAGCCCCCTATACATTCCGGTAGCCCTGGCATTCATAGGGGTGGCTGTCCTGATACTCCCCTACGGGTTGATGCTCTCGAGGAGGTGGAGGCTTTGGACGGTGGAGTATACTTCGGCAGGCTCTCGAGAGTAGTGGAGGCGCTTAGGAGGTTTGCCGGGAAGACGGTGGAGTTCGACCCTATAAGGAGGCTTGTCAACTGGGGGAGGCTTTACTCCCTCTGGCCCGTCCACGTGACGACCAGCTGCTGTAGCGTCGCCCTGGGCGCCGGGATGGGGGCCAGGTTCGACTACGAGAGGTTCGGGGTCCTCCCATTCGGCTCCCTGAGGCAGAACGACCTGATAATAATTGAGGGCACCCTCACATACAAGTTTGCGAAGAGGATTAGGAGGATCTACGACCAGATGCCAGAGCCGAAGTACGTGATCGCCATCGGGGCCTGCGCACTCTCGGGCGGCATATTTAGGGATGCCTACAGCATTGTGAAGGATGTCAGCAAGGTTGTCCCCGTCGACGTCTTCGTCCCCGGATGCCCACCGAGGCCCGAGGCCCTCGGGAGGGCTGTGATGCTGCTCCAGGAGAAGATAAGGCGCTCTAAGGTTAGTGGGGAGCCTATAGAGACCCCCATAGTGGTGAGGTAGTTATGGGGCTTGCCGAGGAGATACTTGAGGGGCTTGACCAGTTCGGCGATCTGGTGGTTGAGAAGGGGCAGCCCAGGCCCAACAGGGTCGAGATAGTCGTTAAGCCTGAGGGCCTCAGGGAGGTGGCGGAGTTCCTAAGGTCTAAGGGGTTTGAGACGGCCGCCTCCCTCTCAGGTGTGGATTATCCGGCTGAGAAGAAGATGGCGGTGGTCTACCACCTCGAGACGTATATAGAGGGTGAGAGGAAGCTTATCGTCGTCCTTAAATCCTTTGCGGATCGGGGTGACCCGAGGTTCCCAAGCCTGATAGAGGTTTGGCCCAGCCTGTTTTACCACGAGTGGGAGGCCTACGAGCTCTTCGGGATAGTTTTTGAGGGGCACCCTAGCCTCGGACCCCTCTTCCTGGAGGACTGGGATGACATCCCGCCCCTCAGGAAGGATTTCAAGCTTAGGAGTGATGATCCATGGAAGCGGGCAGGCTTGATCAAGTAGTTGAGAAGGAGATATACGTCAGCGTCGGGCCCCAGCACTCCGGGGCAGGCCACTTCAGGATGGTGCTCAAGCTGGATGGGGACATAATAGTTGACGTCATACCGGACCCGGGGTTTGTCCATAGGAGTGTCGAGAAGATAGCCGAGAACATGCTTTACGTCCAGATCGTCCCCCTGGTTGAGAAGGTCACCCACGTGGATGCCAGCAACCTGGCCATGGGCTACGTGAGGGCCGTTGAGGAGCTCTCTGGGATCCAGGTGCCGGAGAGGGCGAAGTACCTTAGGACGATAGCCTGCGAGCTGAGCAGGATAACAAGCCACCTCTACTTCTTCGGCATATTCGGCATATTCCTAAACCACTCAACGATGTTCATGTGGTCCTTCGGCGACCGAGACCTCTTCCTAGACCTGACCCAGCTGCTAACCGGAACCCGTATAGCACACTCCTACATCCTGGCCGGAGGGGTCAGGCACGACATGCCCCAGGACTTCCCGGACAAGGCCATGAAGGTTCTGGACTACTTTGAGAGGAAGCTCGAGGATTATTACAAGATATTCATGCTTAACCCCGTCATGATAGAGAGGACGCGTGGAGTAGGCGTCCTGAGCAGGGAGGACGCGATAAGGCTTGGGGCGACGGGCCCCGTGCTCAGGGCCTCGGGCGTCAGGTATGACACCAGGAAGGACGACCCCTACGCCGCCTACGACAAGATAGACTTTGAGATCCCCGTCTACAAGGAGGGCGACTCCTACGCGAGGGTCATGGTTAGGTTTAGGGAGATGCAGGAGAGCGTGAAGATAATCAGGCAGGCTCTTAGGGACATGCCCGAGGGGCCCGTTAGGCCGAAGAGGATGGTTCCAAGATGGCCTGTTAAGAAGGGGGAGCACTATGCTAGGGTTGAGGCCGCCCGGGGGGAGCTAGGCTACTACATCATAAGTGATGGGAAGGCTAAGCCCTACAGGCTTAAGATGAGCTCCCCCTCCTTCCGCAACCTCCTCATACTCAAACACCTTTTAAGGGGCGAGACGCTCGCCGACATGCCCGCCATATACATGAGTCTGGATTACTGGGCTCCGGAGGCTGATAGATGATGGATGTTGCTGGGCTGATAATAAGGATTGTGAAATACCTGATCTACGATCTGACCCACATGGGCCCGGTCTTCAAGGCGGTCATATTCCCAGGGCTGGCCTTCGTATTCATACTGGCGATAGTCCTGGTTTGGCTGGAGAGAAAGATGGCGGCGAAGGTTCAGATGAGGATAGGGCCGCTCTACGCCGGCGGGCCGGAGGGGATACTCCAGCCGATAGCCGACTTCATAAAGTTCGCCTTTAAGGAGCTCATAATACCCGACCAGGCAGACAAGCTCCTCTTCATAGCCCTACCGATAGTCTCCCTGGTCGTGGCGATGGCCCCAATAGCGTTTATGCCGTACAGCAGATACATGATCATCTCACCAAACCCATATGGACTGCTGTTCGCAATGGCCTTCGTAACCCTCTTCCCACTAATCATACTCCTAACGGGGTGGGCCAGCAACAGCAAGTACGCGTTTATCGGGGGGATAAGGGCGGCCTACCAGCAGATAGGCTACGAGCTCCCAATGTGGTTCTCGGCTCTGGGCGTCGCCCTGGCTTCGAGGAGTTTTGACTTCGTTAAGATTGTCGAGTCCCAGCAGCCCCTATGGTTCGCACTGACGCAGCCCCTTGGAGCATTGGCGTTCTTCATAGCTATGGTTGCTGAGATGGGGAGGATACCCTTCGACATCCCTGAGGCCGAGCAGGAGATAGCGGCTGGCTGGTTCGTCGAGTACACGGGGATAATGTTTGGGATCTATATGGTCTCAGCCATGCTGATGAAGCTCTACGTCCTCTCCCTCCTATTCACAGTGATGTACCTTGGTGGGTGGCTTCCGGGCTGGGGCCTGCCGGAGGCCTGGACCTTCGTAAAGGCCTTCATAGTGATGTTTCTCATAATGTTCTTCAGGGCTGTCTTCCCGAGGACCAGGATAAAGACATTTGTTAACATGGCCTGGGACAAGCTCCTACCCCTCTCAATAATCAACCTCCTCATAGTGTTTGCCCTCACGTTCACCGGCTTCTATGGGGGTGTGCAGCCTTGAACCCAGTTAAGGCCTTCATAGACTCGGTGAAGTCGATGATCGTGGGCTTCAAGTACCTGTTCACCGTGCCCAGGATGACCCTCAAGTTTCCAGAGCAGAAGATGGTGCTGCCGCCCGGCTACAGGGGGCAGCATTACCTCGAGATGGATAAGTGCACTGGATGCAGCATATGCGCCATGTCTTGCCCGCCTAGAGCGATAACCATGGTTAAGAGGGATCCGACGCCCAGGAACAAGAGGGGGCTGTTCCCACTGATAAACTTCAACTACTGTATATACTGTGGCTACTGCGTCCTGTTCTGCCCCTTCGATGCTCTACATGAACTGGATATCCACGACCTGGCCGTCTACGACAGGGACAAGCTGATCCATCCGCCGGAGTTCCTCCAGAAGGTTAAGGAGAACCCGGAGATCCTGTACGAGTACTCCGGGATGAACGTGATAAGGACTCCGAGGTGGAAGGAGGAGTATGCCGAGCCCGTCTTCACCAGGAGGGGTGTGAAGCATGAGCCTATCCGTAAGTGAAGTGATATTTGGGACGCTAGCCATAGTCACGGTTGCCTCAGCCCTAGCGGCGGTCGAGTCCAGGAACCTCGTCAGGGCGGCAACATCGCTAATGATAATGAGCATAAGTCTGGCCGGGCTATACTACCTCCTCAGCGCCGGATACCTCTCAGCCTTCCAGATAGCGGTTTACGTGGGCGCCGTCGTAAGCCTCATACTCTTCACAGTAATGCTGTTTCCACCAGAGGAACCCAGCGGCAAACCCTCAGACGAGGCTGCAGGCCTCCTCTCATTCGCCCTAATCCTAGGGGCCCTCGTGTTGATGATCGTAAATACGGCTTGGGCGGCCGCCGTCAGGCCCGTTCCCATCGATCCTGTAGGTTGGGCGTCCACAATCTCCAGGAGCCTGCTTGAGCGTTACACTGTCCCACTCCTCACACTGGCCCTGACGCTCGCCGCCGCCCTGATAGGGGCTTTAACCCTGGCCAAGACTGAGAGGGGGGAGGGTGAGATCTGATGGTTCCCGTAACGTACTACATGTTCATCTCCGCCGCCCTCATAGCCCTAGGGGTATATGGCCTGGTCTCGAAGCGCAACTTCATAAGGATGCTCATCTCGATCGAGATAATACTAAACGCTGCCAACCTCAACCTTATAGCCCTGACGACATATGGGCTCTACCCGAGGGTGGGGCCACCCGACCTCAGCGGCCATGTTATGGCCATGTTCATAATAGGTGTTGCGGCGGCGGAGGCCGCCGTGGGCCTCGCCCTCGCAGTCTCGGTGTATAGGACTTACCGCACGATCAACGTTCGTGAGATTAGGAAGTTGAGGGGGTGAGCTGTGTTGGAGTATGGGTTCCCAATACTCATGACAACCGTGCTGGTGCCGATAGTGTTGTCCCCAGTAGCCTACCTCGCTGGCAAGTACCTCAAGGAGAAGGCAGGGTGGGTGGCCTTCCTGATACTCCTCTACCCGCTGATCGTCGGCTCAATGGCCGTGGCAGGCGG
>WAQG01000156.1 GCA_015520395.1 Candidatus Geoarchaeota archaeon | reverse complement strand
GCCTCATCGAAGGGCTGCTCGGCCATGTACTGGGCCCACTTGGAGAGCTCCCGGCCAACCGGAACCTGCATTATAACCTCGGTTCTCGTCGCCAGGGGGAGCAGGTATCTGGCATCCTCCTTAGGAACCTTCGACACCCTCAGCGATATGTAGGCCTCGTAGCTCTCCTCGATCAGCCCGTCGCCCAGGACGAATCCCGCCCGATGAGTGACGTATCTGAGGGACCTCTCAGTCCCAACACCCTGAACCCCACGGAGGGCGCCGACCGGGATCCATGCCAGGAAGGTGAGGAGCCTTGAGACTCCGCGGAGGTATATTGCCTCTGAGCCGAACTCCCCTATGTCCCCATGGTGGTAGGCGAGGATCCGCCTCACATACCCCTTAGCGTCCACGAGACCCGAGTTCAGGAGCTCGATAAACTCGAGAACGTCCCTGACATCCCGGGGGGCAAGCTCCCTGATGGGCTTACCCATAGAGACAAATATCCTAACCGCAGGTATCTCATACTGCCTATCGCTGGAGAGGGCGTAGACCTCCCCACCAAGCGGCGTACGGCCAAGGAGCCTAACACCAATCACAAAACCACCTACACCCAAACTGATTTAAGGCTTCCCAAAACAACCCAGCCCAAGAAACCTGGGAAACACATACCATGGATGCCCGCCATCAGGGTTATACCCTGGTGAAGGAGGTTTCCAGCTCTAGCGGGCCCACGGAGCCGGGATCCCTCGGCCTGAGCCTAACCACAACATCCATGGCTAAGCCCGTCATCCATGTAAGCCTAACCTCGCCGAGAAACACCTCGGCCTCCTCGGTAACCAGACGGGCTTTCGGCCAGTCAACCACCTGAAAGGCGATTAACCCTTCCGGAGCCAGCTTAAAGACGCCCGCATAAGTTTTTCCAAGAACCCTGGAGAGCAGATCGAGGCACTCCTCAATCCGGATAGATCCTCCACCCTCCTTAAAGGATCTTAACACTCGGAGCCAAGCGTCGACGACCTCAGCCTGCCAGGGCTTCAGGACGGTATACGTCCTCACAGGCCCCTCAACATCTTCCATAAACGTGATTTCCACACCCACCCACTCGGCTGGGGGAGTCAGCTCTAGGTAGGGGACTCTAACCCATCTCTCGACGCCAGCCAGATAGGTGGCCAGCCCGTAATACGCCCCCTCCACACTCCTCTCTATAACCGACCAGCCAACCGTCTTCCACTGGCCATCTACAAGCCTGCTGATAAGCCACATGGAGCCCATCTTCCAGACCCGCAGATCCGATGGTAGCCGTACACTCTCTCTAAGACCCTTAGGCAACATTATCATCTGATACGCCCTGCGAACATCGGTGGCCGAGAACTCCCACATACAATATAGCCTTAGGTTTAACATGGTAATAAAAACAACGCATGACCTACGATAAGGGAGAGATATCAGACAGGCATCAGTTAATCAAAAAATGTTGAGGTGTTTCTAGCAGCCGCCCTCATGACGACCTCGCATACTTCCTTGGGCACACCGCGCAGAGCCATGGATAGTCCATGCATGTGTCCTCCACAGGGCACCTAAAGGCGTCCTTCGAGACCAGCGCGAAGCTCATGGCATATAGTTGTTAGTCAAAGGGTTAAAAACCTTTCGTCGATAAACTAACCAACCCAGCCAAAAGCCCCCGGAAGCCTGCTCGACAGCCCTATACGATAGTTCGGTATTTTGGGTTAGGTCTAAGTGTTATAGGGTGGGCGTAGGTTTCTATTCTGCCCGTTGCCGAGTGCTAATGGCCATTTTAGGTTAAGTTTAATTATGTGGGCCTGGGTTTTGTTCAATGTGCGTGATAAGGGCGTTCTGGAGCTGGTTAGGAGGGCTTTTAGGGAGAACTCTGAACTCGCCTTAAGGCTGAGGGAGGTTATTTGGAGGTACTTTGAAAAGGTTGTGGAGAGGCATGGGCTTAAGAGGATTAAAATAATGAACTTCTGTGGAACCCATGAATGGACGGTTACCCACTATGGGATTAGAAGCCTGCTTCCCGAAGGCCTGGAGCTTGTGGCTGGGCCCGGATGCCCCGTCTGCATAGTCCCAGCCTACTACATCGACGTTGTTTTAAAGCTTGGGGCTGAGGGTGTCAGGATATATACGTATGGCGACGTGGTGAAGCTTAGGAGTGTTAGGGCCCGTGCCCCGCCGAGGAGCCTGGAGGAGCTTAAGGCCTTCGGCGGCGACGTAACGGTTGTTTACAGCTTTATAGATGCCGTGAGGATGGCTAGGGAGAGGGGCGGCGACTCGCTCTTCCTTGGAATAGGGTTTGAAACCATGGCGCCAAGCTATGCCCTTGCTTTCAAGAGGGGGATCGTGCCTAAGAACCTCAAGTTTCTCAGCCTGGTTCGGCTGACTCCGCCCGCAATGAAGTATACGATCAAGGTTTATAGGGAGAGGGGGCTGTTGCCGATCCAGGGAGTCATAGCTCCCGGCCACGTGTCAGCCGTGATTGGGGGTGGGGCGTGGGAGTTCCTCCCGAGGGACTACGGCCTGCCGACAGTCGTCGCCGGCTTTGAGCCCATCGATGTCCTGATAGCGATAGCCCAGATCCTACAGATGATCTACCATGAATCTCCAAGGGTCATAATAGAGTATAGGAGGGTGGTGAGCTGGGATGGGAACGTCTATGCGAAGAAGGCTGTGGATGAGGTGTTTGTGAAGGCGTACTCGGCCTGGAGGGGCCTGGGATTCATACCCAGAAGTGGGTTGAAGCTTAGGGAGAGGTATAGCGAGGCCTACGACGCGCTGAGCTACTACGGCGTACCCGACCTAACGCCGAGGGAATTCATCTTCACACACGCCCACCACGGTGTTCCATGGGAGTACGACCTGCCGCCCAGGTGTAGGTGCGGGGAGGTTGTATTGGGCATAGCCAGGCCCATCGACTGCCCAATGTTCATGAAGGGTTGCACGCCCTCTAAGCCGTGGGGCCCATGCATGGTCTCCTATGAGGGGACCTGTAACGTGTGGGCCCGGTCCGGCGTGGGTCAGATCAGCGATCTTAAGGGGGTTGTTTAGGGTGTGCTGGGGCGTTATAGGTAGGGTTGAGGAGGTTAAGGATGAGTTTGTGGTGACGGTGGACTTCGGCGGGGTGAAGAGGGAGGCCATAGTTGGAGTTGAGGCACTCTCGGCCGGAGACTATGTCCTCGTGCATGCTGGTGTCGTGATATCCAAGCTTTCCGAGGAGGACGTTCTAGTCAACATGTCCCTCTACAGGGATCTAGTCTACCAGCAGTTTCTCGATGCGGGTATGGGGGAGGGTGAGGCTAGGAGGAGGGCTGAGGAGGAGGTGGGAAGGCTGGCGCGGTCGCTGGGCATTGACCCCAAAAGGATACCGTCAATGGGGGTTGAGGGGGTTGAGGCCAGGGGCAGGTCGGAGCCCGAGATCCCGCCGAACGCCTTTAGGAGGAGGTACAGGATCCCCCTCTCAGACACAGACTACCTTCAGGTCATGCACTATACGAACTACTTTAGGTATTGTGAGAGGGCGCAGCAAGAGCTTCTCTCAGAGATAGGGTTTAGCTACTCGGAGCTCATACATCGCTACGGCCTCTTCATACCAACGGTTGAGTCTGGCGGCAAGTTCAAGGCGCCTGTCAGGCTGGACAATGAGATAGAGGTGGCAGTCTGGGTTGAGGAGGTAGGGAGGAAGCATATAAGGTGGAGGTACATAATCACAAACCTCACCTCCCAGAGGGTGGTTGGCGAGTGCTACACAGTCTCGGTGTGCACAGACACCACACTCATGGAGTCGATGGAGCTGCCAGAGGAGTTGAAGAGGAGGCTTAGAAAATATGTCTGGAAGCCTGAGGGGGAGAAGTAGCGGTGGGCCTAGCGTGAAGATACTGGTCGCCTGTGTTGGGAACGAGTTAAGGGGGGATGATGGGCTGGGCCCAGCCCTCGCCAAGATTTTAATGCGGCGTGAGCTTCCAGAGGAGGTTGATGTCGTCGATTTTGGTGAAAGGCTCCTAGACCTACTACTCATGCTCAGGGACTACAACGTCGTGATAGTTATTGACGCCTTGGATATGGGCGGCCCGCCCGGCAGCATATATGTTCTCGAGCCCGGAGGCCTAGGGTCGGAAGGTTGGCGGAAAGACCCCCATGGAATGGGGCTGAGGGATGTACTACTACTGGCGGATAGGCTTGGCTACAAGCCTGAAAGAATCTACATAGTTGGGTGTCAGCCTAAGGACACATCCTATAAGGTGGGGCTCTCGGAGGTCGTTGAGAGCAGGCTGAGCGAGCTTGCAAGAATAGTCGAGAAGATCATAAAAAAATATGTTTATTATTGAAGCCCGGCCTTCGCCTGCTGCCTGGCCCACTCCTCTATCAGGCCTGACAGCTCCTTAGTGACGCTGTCCACCTTAGACCCATCGAACTCAACGCGGATCACAACGGAGTCTGAGCTGTGGCTGTACGAGGCCTTTATCCTCCCCCGCGACACTATCTTTGAAAGCCTACACTTCACCTTGTATGAGAGCGGCAGCCGGAACTTTTCAAATCTAACCCAGCCCCTGGAGGACATCACTCAATCACCCTCCTTATCAGCCTTCCAAGCATCCTTATCGTCTCCCCATCCAGGGGGTTAGACTGCATGGCGTTCCTGAAGGACTCCAGGACATCCCCAGTAAGCTTTACTGTCAGCTCGGACTCGCCAAGCCTGAAGCTCATGACGAGCTCCTCCCCCTTCAGGCTGGATAGTATCCTTGGGAGGTCTATGCCCAACGCTACCTCCAGGGGTACACCCTTCTCAAAGAGCGACGCCAGCCTCTCCAATGCCTTCCTATCCAGGCTCACGCCGGCCTCTATCCCATCGTAAAGCACCTTTATCTCAACGCCACCCTTCAACGCCTCGCCGAAGCTGTAGATGAACCGCTCCCAAGGATCCTTCACGACATAGGCTAAACCACTCACACCAAACCACCTCACACCCTAAGCAGCCTATCCAGCCTCCGATCTCCAATGTACATCGTGACGCCGCATGCAAGGCATGGATCCATGCTCCTAATAGTCCTCACAATATCTACACCCTCCCAGCTCTCGGGCCCGCCATCCTCAAGTATCGGCGTCCCCACGAGGGACTCCTCGTAAGGCCCCATCCTCCCCTCATTGTCCCTCGGCGACGCGTTTATGTTGGATGGCGTTATTACCTGGTATCTCGATATCCTCCCATCCCTAACAACAACCCAGTGTCCCGGCGCCCCCCTGCCAGCCTCGGTGAGGCCGACGCCCAGGCTGAACTTCGGCCTCTCAAACCTGTTGAAAACCTTCGTCTTGCCCTTCTTTATGTAATCCAGGACCTTCAAAAGCTCGTTGAAGGCCACGTGGGCTATGTATGCGAGGTAGTATATCCTGGCCCTAAGCCTTTCAACAACGTTGACGGCCTTAGGTATGTGCCATTCGAACTCGACCTCCTTATTGAGGTCCTCAGCCACGTCGGGGATGCTCGTCTTGGGCAGGCTGAACCTCAGGCTCTTCCCAGTCGAACCCTCAACGAGCCTTGAGGCTGCGGTCACCCACATCCTCGCCAGCGGCCCAGCCTCGACTACGTGAACTTTACCCCTGTAAACCCATCTCGGCGAAGTCACCCAAGAATACCTGGAGCTCCAGTCGAGCTTAACCGGCCTGGGCTTGGTCTCCTTATTCCATGGGTGGTTGGGCGCCACCTTGTTTCCAAGAGGATCCTCCCCAATATCCCCGCCGTCCCACTCCTCATAGAACGAGTGGGCCACAAACTCCCTTATCCCTAGGTGGATCTCGGTGAGCTTGTTGGTTACGAGCTTGCCCCCGATGACAACGCCTGGCGTCACCTCCCTCTTCAAGCCCCACTCATCCATATTCTCATACTTCGCATCATAGTGCTCAGGGTGGTCGGCGGCGCCGTAGCTTATGAGGTTGGCGGGCCTAGCGCCGACCTTCTCATAGCCATGGGCTGTTAGGAAGCCGAGGAGGTCCTCGGCCATGTAGACCATCCTCTTAATCCAGGGTATGAGCCTGAGGTAGCGGAATATGAGCTCCTGAGCCCGGCCGATCGTCGGGGAGTAGGTTATCCCACCCGGAACGACCGTTGCGAGGTGCGGGTATTTGCCTGAGATCATTGTTAGGCACTCCTTGGCCGTCCTCTGATGGGCGATTGACTCCAGCCAGAGCTTCCCGCTAAGCGGCGCCATCTCCCTCATTATATCGGCGATCGTCGAGAAGCCGTGGATATCCCCATGCTCGGCCTTCCAGGTCTTAGCCTCCTCATACCAGCTCGAATACCTCTTCCCCACGATCGGCGCGGAGTAGTCGGGCCCCGCAAGCTGGAACCAGTGAAGGGTATGGTCGTAGAGTATCTCGAAGGAGTCCGCTAGGTTCCTGAGGAGAACAGCCAGGGGTGGGGGAGGCGCCCTAAGGGCCATGTCCAGGGCCTCCGCCGACGCCACGGCGTGGGGCGTTGGGCAGACCCCACAGATCCTCTGAGATATCCATATCGCGTCTGGCGGATCCCTGCCCTCCATTATCTTCTCAAACCCTCTGAACATCACGCCCGTCGAGTGGGCGTCCTTAACGACCCTCTTCTCAGTATCTATCGTGACCCTGACGCCGAGGTGCCCCTCAATCCTGGTGATGGGTTCAATGAAGATTATCTTCTCACCCACCTCCACCACCTCCCTTTTGGAGTGAGTATGCGGCGTAAAGCCCGCCAAGCACCCTCCTAATCACGGTCTTGGTCATCACGACGCCCTCTGGAGGCTTGAGGAACGGCGAGAAAGGCTCGTCGGGAAATCCGGGCTCGGTGCAGCCGAGGCACGGCGCACCCATGGTAGTACAGCCTCCAACATGGTTTATCCATCCGCTGCCCGGGGCCGGGCAGTGGGATAGGAGGCCCTTACAGCCCAGGGTCACCACACAGTAATCCTCACCAAACTCCTCTGAGAAGTTGCCGTCAGAGTAGTAGCCAGCCCTGGGACAATTATCATGAGCCAGCCTCCCAAAGAGGAACTTAGGCCTATGATGTTCATCAAGCTCTGGGACGGGGGCTAATCCCCTCACCGCCAATACCAGGCTTCCGAGTGACTGGGTGATCCAGTCGCCGGCTGGTGGGCACCCGGGGATGCAGATAACTGGGAGGCCGAGAGAGCTCCGCCACTCTTTTCCAAGGTGGTCAAGCAGTCCATGGGCGCCCGTCGGGTTAGGTCTTCCATGGGGTATGCCGCCATAGGAGGCGCATGAACCCACCGCCACGGCCGCCGCGGCCCTCTCGGCAAGTGAGTCCACCCAGTAGTTCAGCGTGTATACCTCGCCATCCTCCTCCCCCACCATGCACCAAAAGCCGCTTCCAGCCTTGGATTCGTCGGGAATCGCGCCCTCAAGCACGAGGACGAACGGGTCATACTCGCCCTTCTCAACCCTCTTCAGCACATCTACCGCGCCATCCCCCCAAGGAAGCATGACAGCCGGGTGGAAAACGAGGTTGATGTCGGATACTGGGCCTATAACGCCCAGAAGTATGTCGGCTATGGCCGGCATTGACGAATTCGTTAAGGATATAGTGCACCCAGTACAGCCCTGACCCTCGAGCCAAACAACGTTAATCCTTTGGAAGCTCATAGGACCACCTGGAAAACATATATGGATACCTATTATATAAGCATTATTAACTAATCTACGCATATATGTTCATCAACATATATTTACACACGAATGTAGATAAAATCAAAATACAGCCGCCAATGATAAAATAAGCAAACACTAATCATAAAACCAGCCAGGCCATTCAGCAAAGGGCGGAAAATATCAAGCTAAACAACATACCTAAAAACACCCTCCCTACCTATACTATAACCTAGCCCACAGGTCGCATGCAAGCCATAGAGCACCCATCTTTGATGGGGCCTCAGGCGACAAAAATTATTTATACGGTGGTTTATCCAATGCTGGCTCTCAGCGCGACTTGTACTTCTCCATACAGGTTGTGCATAACCATGGATAGTTCATGCAGTTATCTTCTAGTGGGCATTTGAAGGCATCCCTTGAAACTAGTGCAGGGCTCATGGCATATAGTTGTTAGTCAAAGGGTTAAAAACCTTTCGTCGATAAACTAACCAACCCTCGGCCAACACCATGTAAGATGATATTAATGCGCACCTAAGCCATCAATCGCCTTCCACTTATAATAGCATTAAAATAGGGATTCGGTTCTTCCAGTCAGGGCTTTCAGCCTCCCTTATAACAGGGTTGGTTTTTGAGGCCTATGTCGCTGGGGCCTTATCCTTTAACTTCCCATAGGAGTATTAGGAATGTTTCCATGTCGGGCTGGATCTCGAACGGGGGCTCATTGTGTGGCGTCCCTACAACGGCGATTGCCAGATCCTTCGTTGCATCGCTATCATGCCAGGTGATCGTTATTGACTTATACCCAACCCCAAGCGTCGGCGACGTGGTGACCTGTGTGTCGATTCCAGCATGTATAGTTAGCATCACGTTGTAGAGGGTTGCTCCAAGAGAGAAGTTTATTGACGCCTTGCTGATATGCGATACAGCCATCTTATATATTTCATTGTCCCAGGTCATCGTCCTAACCTGCCCATCGATGGCATCTCTGTAAGCCCACACGGCACGTTTCGGCGGCTGAAGCCCTAAGGGCTCCTTTGAAAAATATGTCCCCCTATCGCCCTGGAGAGTCGAGGCGAGGCCCGCTGGAGTCACAATGATCACTATCCTCTTCTCCGTGAGTGGTGGTTGATATGGGTTCCACCAGGGTGTCAAAAGCACCTCCTGATACTCCACCCTCAACTCATATTTCACATCAACCCACGCACGTGCAACTTCGGCCCTCTTCTCACTGCCGGACACCCAGAAGGATGGAATACTGCTTAACCAGAACGCGTTTCTTAAGGCCTCCCCACTCCTAACAGTCGTGCCAGCCACCGACCCATAGTAAGACTGCTCTGCAGATAACGTGGAAACGCCTTTGCTCCCCACACTCGTCTCAATGGAGTACCAGGATCTGAAATACCAGTAGCCCTTAACGGTGGCGTAGCCACCTTGATACTTCAGCGCGTGAACCTCGGAAATATACACGGGCCTAACAATGGTGGATCTATACAGTATTTCTCTATGTAGCACGGGCTCCCCACCGAAGCCCAAATAGGCTACGTTGTCTGGAACCACACGGCCGCCGGCAACCTTAGCAAGGTCATACGGCTCGGGATAGTCCAGATAGATATTCACAGTATGCTCATCCACATACACGGCCGCCCTACGACAGTATTCCTCCCAACACCCCCCTAAACTGCTCCAGTACTCTTTAAGAGACCTCAAATAATTATTCACCACAATCCTCTGGCCCTTCGTATAAATATCCCTTGTTTCGTTGAATTCCTTCCATAGGAGCTCTATTCCCTGGGTTTTAAACCTGTAGTAGCGCCTGTTCAGCCACTCATAATACCACTCCCTCGTTGTGTTGAACGACTCGTAGTTCCGGTCATAGATTATGCTGTAGTATACGGGCGCCCAGAGAAGGAAGGACTGATCCGTAATGTTCAGGGCATCGTTACTGACAGGCTCCGTTAACCAATACCCAACTATTAAAACCTCCAGGACATTGCTATGCTCGTCGATAGTCAGATCAAACTCCATGTGCACCTTCAACGCACCCCTCATCCCCTTAACAGTAATCATTGAACCTCCCAGAAACACCAGCTCAACGCCATCCCCAGTGTGATTCACGCCATACAACAGTATTGTTGCATCCGACGCCGGCCTATAGCCTTTAAATGTCCCAGTCTCATCGATTATCGGAGAATAGACATATATGTCAAGCCACCAATCAACGTTCTTCAAACCATGAACCGCCGTTTCAGAACCAGGGGTTTCTGCAATGTTCATATTTAAATAGTGTATCGTCAATATTGAGGCAATTACTATTAAGCTGACCATAATAAGGGCAGTTTTTCTCCACATCACATGATATTTATAGGGCATAGGCATATATAAATCTAATCTTTTTTTACAATAAAGTAAGAATAGTTCGTGATAATTCTTCAGGTAACATTAAGTTTTAGCGTTTTTTCAACTCCCGGTGGACTTGAAGTTTGTGTGTATCGGGTTAAGGTCTTATAGTGCTTTGTGGTTTTTCTTTGGGGTGCTTGTCGTGTGGGCTGTTAGGGCTGGTGTTCTTTATACTGGTGTTCCGGGGGAGGTTCTTAGGAACGTGTATGTTGTTTATGGCGGGGATGGCTTGATCAGGGGTGTTTTCAGGAGGAGGCCCAGGGGCGTCGAGGAGGTTCTTGAGGCAGGGGTTGTTACGCCAGCCTTCATAGACCCCCACAGCCACATCGGGCTTGTCAGGCATGGTGAGCATCCCGAGGAGGGTGAGGTTAACGAGAGGTTTGAGTCGGTGCTCCCCATGGCCGACGCCCTCTACTCGATCCACCTGGACGACCCGTCCTTCAGGGAGAGCGTCGAGCATGGCGTCCTCTACTCCTGCGTCCTCCCGGGGAGCGCCAACATTATCGGTGGGAGGGGGGTTGTGGTCAGGAACTATGGAGCTGACGTTGAGGACGCGTACATGGGGCATGCCGGGATAAAGGTTGCTCTGGGCTTCAACCCCAGGACGAAAAGGTCGTGGAGCGGGAACCGCCCCCACACCAACATGGGAGTCGTCGCCATCCTTAAGAAGTGGCTGGAGAAGGCCCGGGACACGCTCAGGCTCGTTGAGAAGGGCAAGAAGGAGCTGGAGGAGGTCGACCCCGAGGTGAGGAGCCTATTCCCAGCCCTCAGGGGCGAGGAGACCTTAAGGGTCCACGTCCATAAGGACGACGAAATAGTAGGCCTCCTCATGCTTAGGAGGGAGTTCAACCTTAAGGTAACCGTGGAGCACGCTGGGGACGCCCACCGCAGGGAGACCTTCGAGAAGCTCGGGAGGGAGGGGGTTCCAGTCGTCTATGGGCCTATAGACTCATTTGCGTATAAGACTGAGCTACGCCACGAGTCGTGGAGGAACCTAAAACTCCTGCTCGAAGCAAGGCCACTCTTCGGCCTCATGTCCGACCACCCGGTCGTCCTGCAGAGGAACCTATTCCTGCAGCTCAGGTTCTTCCTAAGGCTAGGGATGTCCAGATCGGAGGCCATCTCGATAATAACCCTAAACAACGCGAAGATACTTGGAATAGATGACAAACTCGGGAGCATTGAGAAGGGGAAGCTGGCATCACTGGTGCTCTGGAGCGGCGACCCGTTCAACCTCGAGTCAAGGCCAACCCGCATAATAGCCGAAGGGAAAGTTATCTGGGAAGAGGAAAGCGGACACAGAGGATAGCCGATAAGCCAACAAGCACCCTGCCCAACCCATAGCTTCAGCCGAAAGGACACCGCCAAGTTAGGCGTCCCCCAACATGGTGTATAACAGCTTAGCGTCCCTAGTTTACAGGTATTGTTAGACATTTTGATATTTCGTCTTAAAAAAGATTAGGTTTATATGTTGAATGTGTGTTGAAATAGTAATGATGGTGATATAGGATGGGGCTTGGGCGGGTTGTTCTTGGCTTTCTGCTTATGCTCCTGATACTCGGCTTCCCATACCCTGTACATTCTTCGCGGGGAATTAAGGTTGGTGTATATGTTCTTGAGCTGAAGCCCGACAGGGTGTATCATAATCTGGTGATATTCATAAATGAGGATCCCACCATTGCATGGATGGATTTTAAGGAAAACGTGTCTGCTGTATTGCCTGAGAGGGGGCCGCCTGATGTCTGTGAGGAGGCTGTTTTCGGGGAGGCGGAGTCCAGGATTGAGGAGCTTTTCAGGGAGAGGGGTGTTAGGTATGCGACCGTTGGGGTCTATGGGGATCTCGTGTCGATTAAGCTTCCAAACAGCACCTTTGAGTCTAGCTTGGAGAAGATAAGGGAGCTTAAGGACGAGGTTCTAGAGATATATCTTAAGACTTTAACTGCAAACCGCACGTTCGTCCCCACGGAGATCGTAGAGAGGTTTAATGTGCCGCCCTTTACCTGTAGGGTTGGGTGGCGGGTTAGCGAGCTGGCGGACTATATAGGTGGTGAGCTGAAGATAGCCGTCTTCAGGATGCCTGCAGACCCCTATATACCGGTGTTGAATGAGACTTTTGAGAGGAAGCTCGACAAGCTCAATGAGAATTTGATCAAGCTTAGTGGCTCTGAAGGCTGGTATGGGATTGCTTCATGCTGTGTGGGCGTTGTAACGGTGATAATCATTATGGACGCGCTTCCGGAGTACAACTTAACGTTTGATCGAGCTTTGGAGATAATAAGGTTAAGTGGCAGGAGTGCGTTCGGGGCTGATCTTCCAATAGTTGTTGTGACTACGCCGACCGCGATACACGTGTATGGCAGCGCTGTTAGGGAGCCGAGCTCGAGAACTGATCCACAGGTGTTGACCTTAACGCTTGGCGTTGCCGTCGCTGTGGCCTCCTTGTTTTTAGTGCTGGCAATGAAACGTAGACTCAAGGTGAAGTGAAGGGTTCCAGCGTTCCCTATTATCGGAGTATCTTAAACTTAGAACTTGCCCTCCGGCGGGTTTTCTTATTTAAGAAATTTTTGTTATGGGAGTTGCATTTTCTTGCTGTATTCTTCTATTAGTTTGAGGTAGTCTGTCTTTCCGACGCTGGTCTTGGGCAGGGATTCCACGAAGATGAACTTGTCGGGTATCCACCACTTGACTATCCTGCCGTCCTCCACGGCCCCTTCTAGGAATTTCCTGAAGTCCTCTTCGGAGACCTTGTCCTTGTAGCCTGGCTTGAGGACTATGAGGGCTATTGGACGCTCGCCCCACCTGGCGCTGGGGACGCCTATCACCGCCACCTCCGAGACTGCCGGGTGGGTTGACAGTATGTCCTCCAGCTTCAGGGGCGGTATCCATTCCCCGCCGCTCTTTATGACGAACTTGGCCCTCCCAGTTATCGTTACGTAGCCGTCCTCGTCCCAGACAGCCACGTCGCCCGTGTGCATCCAGCCGCCCCTCCAGAGCTCCGCCGTCTTTTCCGGATTCTTATAGTACTCCATCGTCGTCCAGGGGGCCCGGACGACTATCTCGCCCATAGTCTTCCCATCCCTCGGCACATCCCTCATCTCCTCGTCGACGACCCTGAGCTTTACTAGGGGGGCTGGAAACCCTGTCTTGGTTATTATGTTCAGCTTCTCCTCCTCGGAGAGGCCGACGAGGTGGGGCTTAAAGGCGGAGATCGTGAGGACCGGGCATGTCTCCGAGAGGCCGTAGCCCTGGGTCACCTTTATCCCAAGCTCCATCGCCCTCTTGGCCAGCCCCCTCGGGAGGGCGGCCCCGCCTATCACAACCTTCCATCTTGAAAGGGCGTCCCTGTACTCCTCGGCCTTGGGATGGTAAACCATCATGTGGAGGAGGGTTGGAACCATGTGGGAGAACGTGACCTTCTCCCTCCTCATAAGCTCGAAGATGAGGTCTGGCTCGTACTTCCCGAGCAGCACGATCTTCTGGCCCTGGAGGCCGGCGACGTAGGGGAGGCCCCAGGAGTGAACGTGGAAGAATGGCACCATGGGCATGACTACGTCGGTTGAGTCAAGCCTGGACTCTATTGGGAAGGAGGATAGGTAGAGTTGGAGGGCCAGTGTGTGGAGGAAGAGCTGGCGGTGGGTGAAGACGACGCCCTTAGGCAGCCCAGTCGTTCCCGTCGTGTAGAAGAGGGTTGCGATGGTGTTCTCGTCGAACTCGGGGAACTCCTTGACTGGCTCGGCGTTCTTTAGGAGCTCCTCGTAGTCGTAGGACTTCTCCAGGGTTGTTCGGGGCATCTCGCCCCTGTCGCTGGTTATTATGAAGTGCTTAAGGGTTGGGGGGAGCATGCCCTTTACCTTCTCGACGAGGGGGACGAAGTCATCCCTAACAACCAGCACGGAGTCCTCGGCATGTTTAATTGTGTAGAGGATCCATTCTGGAGGTAGCCTGAGGTTTATTGTGTGGAGGACGGCGCCTACCATGGGCACGGCGAAGTAGAGCTCGAGGTACCTGTGGGTGTCTAGATCCATCACCCCAACCTTCATTCCGGGCTTTACCCCGATCTCCATAAGGGCCCCCGCCAGCCTCTTCACCCTCTCATAGAACTGCCGCCAGGTATACCTGAAGATATCCCTGTAAACTATCTCCCTGTCGGGGGCGTAACTCACACCATACTCAAGAAGATGCTTGATGAGAAGCGGATAATGATAGGCCTCAGAGCTCAAGCCCAACACCAGTTGAACATATTCTCTTAAAACATTTAAATAGATTTTTATAGTATATACGCCCGTGCCAAACCGTTCTGGCTCTCCGCCGCTTTTGTGGCTTTTGTTGGATTTGTGGCGGAGGGCCTTCCCGCCTCGGGCTTCATCGACGGGCCTTCGGGGGGAACGGAGGCTCCCCACATCCATCTTTAACAATTTATAAAACATAGACATAAAGTATCTAAATGCTACGAATGCAACATCATACGTTTCAGCCCGGTATCATAGACTTCCACGTCCACCCACTCCCACTCCTAGAAGAGGAGGTTCTAGTCGAGGAGCTGGCTGCGGCCGGCGTCTCCAAGGCGGTTCTCCTGGCAGTAGACGTCGACCCCGGGATCCTCGATGACAGGGGTGTCCAGGCGAGGATAGCCTTCGAGATGTTCAACGCGGGGCTCTGGGATATATCAGCCCTCGACTACATAAAAACCATCTTGAAACTGGGGAGAACGCCTAACGAGCATGTCGCCGCGCTGGTCGAGAAGCATCCAGACATCTTCGTAGGCCTCGGCTCAATAAACGTTTCCTTTGGGGCGGACTACGTAGCCAGGATGTCCAGGAAGATCAGGATGCTGGGCCTTAAAGGCGTGAAGATACTCTCAACACTCCAGCTCTTCAACCCCGCCGAGAAGAGGGGGGAGCTCAGGGCCCTCTTCGACGAGTGGGCAAAGAGTCACGGCCTCGTGATGATCCACACCGGCTGCGATCCCGGGCCCTGGGAGAACCCTCTCTTCTCGGAGTCCGCCCGCCCCTCAAACTACAGGTGGCTCATCGAGGAGTACCCCGACGTCCAGGTGGTCTTGGCCCACGCAGGCAGCTACTCCATGAGGTATCCAGGGATATGGCTGGACGAGGCGCTGGAGATCGCCAAGAACAACGATAATGTCTGGCTGGACACCGCCGCCGTCACATATCTTGCGTCGATTGAAAAGTTCGCGGCAAAGATAAGGGAGGCGCTGGGCTGGGAAAGGTTCCTGTTCGGCTCCGACTACCCGACGGTGACAGGGAGAAGCCTTAAGAGCATGGTTGACGAAGTCCTAGACTCAAAGGCGCTCACATCCAGGGAGAAAGAGATGCTGCTCATCGAGAATCCTAGGGAGCTACTTAAGAAGCTCTGAGAACCCCCTCAGCGCCTAGGCTTCACTGGCGGTGGTTCGCCCTCCAAGGGCGTTAGGAGGACAAGCATCGTGTAGGTCTCTACAAGCTCCCTATACCTCGGCAGCTGCACTATCAGGAACCTGGTCAGCTCATCCCACTCCCTGGCCCAGACCTTAAGGACGATATCATATGTTCCAGTCACGATGTGGGCCTCCTCGATCCAAGGCATCAACTCCAGCCTTCTACAATCCTCAACTATCCTGCGGACAAGCCTCTCCTGGCTAGACACGGAGCCGCCACCCTCACCCCTCCTAGCCTTAACAAGTATGAAGGCAAGATACCTGTAGCCAAGCGCCTTAGGGTCGACGACAGCCCTAAACCCCCTTATAACACCCCTCTCAATAAGCCTCTCAAGCCTCTTCATAAGCGTCGTCCTTGGAACGCCTAGGCGTCTGGCCACCTCGGAGATCCGGGCCCTACCATCCCTCACAAGCTCCCTGACCAGAAGCATATCCGTCCTATCCATCCCAACCATATAGGCCTCCACCCAAATATATGTCTTTTCGACCCAGATGACCATCTGTATGGGGCATAATGCCAATAATTACTGGAATATCTGCATATATGGACATATAGTTAGGCGACATATATGTCAATGAGACTATAACCTTTAAATGTCGGGCCTCTGGAGACATGCCGAGCCATGATGCACCCGAGTGTCGAGAGGTTTGAAAAATGGACGAGATCGCCGACATTTAGGGAGGAGTTAAAGAAGCTCCTCTCGAAATCCTACCTGCATGTCAGGACTCCGAGGTCTAAGGCTGTCCTGAGGGTTCAGGCTGTGGCGCTGGAGGCCATCAGGGAGTATCTTAACTCGATGGGGTTTGTCGAGCTTCTCCCACCGATAATAGGGCCCGTGACAGACCCCGGGATAAGGGGGGCTAGGCAGGCGTCGATAGACTTCTATGGGCATAGCTACAAGGTGATGAGCAGCGCCATACTCTACAAGCAGATGATGGCCACCGCCCTCGGGAGGATCTACATAGTTTCCCCAAACGTCAGGCTCGAGCCCGAGAAGACCATCTATACGGGGAGGCATCTTGTGGAGTTTGTCCAGGTTGATGTGGAGGAGGCCCACGCCACCTACCACAGGGCCATGGATGTCGCAGAGGGGCTCTTCAAGCACGTGGTAAGGAGGGTTTTGGAGAGGGCTGGAGAGGAGCTTAAGCTTCTGGGAAGGAGCCTCGAGGTTCCCCGCGGGAGGTTTGAGCGGATATCCTACGATGAGGCCTTAGGGATACTGGAAAAGCTGGGCTGCAGGGTTGACTATGGCACTGAGATACCCTGGAGGTGTGAGGTTGTGCTCTCGGCGTACTTTGAGGAGCCCTTCTTCATCTACGACTATCCAAGGGGATCCAGGGGGTTCTACGATAGGGAGGATCCGGAGAGGCCGGGGATACTTAGGGATTTCGACATGCTCTACCCTGAGGGGTTCGGGGAGGCCATCTCGGGAGCCGAGAGGGAGTACGAATACGAGAAGGTTGTTGAGAGGATAAAGGAGGGAGGGGAGGATCCAAGGATCTACGGATGGTACCTCGAGATGCTTAGCGACGGAATCGCCCCCACAGCCGGGTTTGGGATAGGCGTTGAAAGGCTGACAAGGTATCTCTGCGGACTCGAGGCAGTGTGGGAAGCCAGGCCGTACCCAAAACTACCAGGAATAGTCTCACCATAGCAATGGAAAGCAGCAGGACGGACACCTATCTACAAAACAACTATTTTCTGCTCTAGTTGCCAGGGGAAACTCGCGTCCAAACCACAATGACATAGTTGTGGATAATGCCTTACCACCTGATTTATAACCGTTGCAAACATGGGAGAGTTTGGTGGGCTGTTTATGGCTGGGTGGAGATGTGTGCTTAGGGCTCCGGAGTCCTTGAAACCCTCGGGTATCGCCGCTATTTATGAGTGTAGGGTTGATGTGGGTGTCCGGGGGGCTGGTGATGCTGGTAGGGTTTTAGAGGAGCTAGTGGGGCGCTTCGTCGGGGGCTATGGCCTTCGGGTTTCGAGGATCGTCTCCCTGGGCTCCGAGCCTGTGGGAACCTCTTACAGGATCTTTAAGTTTAGAGTTCTAGTCGGCACTTCTAGTTTGAAGTCCAGATGCATCGTTAAGGGGGATGTGTGCAAGTTGGTGGTAATATTGGTGGACAGGTCGGTTGCCGATGCGATGGATATAGGAAATGTTGAGGATACCGTAGAGGAGCCCGGGCTTCCGGAGGCTCCGAGGGGGGCTGGAGGTGAGCTGCCCCCTGGTCAGAGGGCTGTTGACAGGTTTGCCGTATATAGGGCGTTTGGGGAGCCGAGGGTTGATCTGGGGAGCTGGAGGCTTCGGGTGGAGGGGGCTGTGGAGACGCCTATTGAGGTTAGTTACAGGGAGCTAATATCCATGGGTACGACGAGGTACGTCGCGGATTTCCACTGTGTAACCGGCTGGTCGGTTAGGGATGTTCTGTGGGAGGGCGTCCGCCTCAGGGACATAGTTAGGCTTGCTAAGCCCCTGAGGGAGGCTCGGTGGGCCATGCTCTACTCGGTTGACGGATATTCGGCCGTCGTCCCGCTCGAGGATCTTCTCTGGGAAGCAAGCATACTAGCCCTAAAGCTTAATGGCAGGCCTCTGAAGCCGGAGCAGGGCTTTCCAGCCAGGATATTTATTCCTCACCTCTATGGTTGGAAGGGTGTGAAGTGGGCTTCCAAGATAGTCCTCATGGAGAGGTATAGGGA
>WAQG01000155.1 GCA_015520395.1 Candidatus Geoarchaeota archaeon | reverse complement strand
CCCCAACCCCAAGCCTCTCGGCGAGCCCGGAGCCCAAGACAGCCCCATCCCCACCGACATTCCAGCTCCCCCTAACCACAAACCCATCGATGCCACTGGTCCTAGCCTCCATCACACCATCAACACCGAAAACCCTAACCCCACCATGCCCCCTCTCAGAGGCTGCCAAACCCTCCATGAGAATCCTGGGCGAATAGGCCTCAACCTCATCGCACACGTTCAGGAAGGCCTCCAGGTCGGCAAGCCCGTCCCCGTCCACCCTGACCTCAACATGCGGGATCGCCAGCCCCAGGGTTCTCGAGAGGGTTGCGACCGTAAGGCCGTTGAGTATCGAGTAGCTAAGCGTGTAGAGAGCCACAGAGCCAGCAATAACAATAACCACTATGACAGACTGCTTCCTCCAGCTCGTAAAATACCTCGCCGCAAGGAAGGCAACATACCTTAGGTTAAGCCTCCCCAAAGCTAACACCTCAGCATAGACACAACCTCCCTTATAATCGCCCCTCTAACCCTCTCATCCCTAAACTCATCAGGCATCAACATACACTGGAAGGCCAGGCCATCCAGCACGGCCATAAAAACCCTCGCCTTAACCTCAGGATGCCTAACCCCATTCTCCCTAAAGAACCTCGCAAACTCCCTCATCCAAACATCATAAATCCCAACAACAGCCTGCCCCCTACCATGCCTCCTCAGCTCCTCATAAACCGTCGAGAGGAAGAGCAGCGCCTTCATACTACTCTTAAGCGAAATCGAGAGGACAAGCTCAACAATCCTCCCAACCTTAACCCGAAAAGGCTCCTCAGACTCCAGAATACGCCTCAAAGGCCCCGACACCAGGCCCTCAAGAAACAGCATAAGCGCGCCCTCGGCCAGATCAAGCTTACTCTTAAAGTAATGGAACAACGCCCCCTTCGAAACACCAGCCCTCCCAGCAACCTCACCAACCGAAACCCTAGAATAGGGCTTCCTGGAGAAAAGCTCAAGAGCAGCCCTCAAAAGCCTCTCCCTAACATTACTTCCACGGGTCATAACATACCGACCGGTCGGTATATACAAAACCCAACAAATAAACCCAACGCCACCACTCTACAGTAAAGAAACACCACCCGGCGCCTCCACCGTCAACCCATCCAAGGAGGCCCTAGCAAGTCTGGAAGAATAATCACCACTCTCACAAACCAAGAACGCATTGAACATTTATTCGACATACCTTTTTCGCATGGTTGCTACGATGGCTATCCCTGTACCAGCGGCCAGCGCCACCAATGCCAGGTGGAAGGGAGTTATATGTGACTCAGGAGGTGGAATCTGTAGTTTGTAGTCTATTACCTCAACGGCGACCGGCACATCCTCCCCAGCTATCATCCTTATAGCCATCCTTATCTGGTCGAGCGCCTCCCGAAGGGTAACCCCCTCCCACATAAGCCCCGGCCTCTCAACTATAACCTCCACTATGACATCGCCGGTGAACACAGTGCCAGCATACCATTCGGGAACCCTGCCACCATTAATCTTAGCCAGCTTGTCCTCTATGTTCTCAACTATGAGATTTACCTTTGATCCCGGGGGATCTATCGGCAGCCTAATGGTGATGATCTGGAGCCTCCCGATCCTTGCACCAGCCTCTCCGGCTAGCTGCCCACAAGCATTCCTGATGTCCTTTAAATGCCCCTTCAAAACCCTCAACCCCCAATCATATGTACTGTTATGGAAGTACACAATAACTACGGGCCTATACCTTGGGTATGCTACATAAAAGCCCTTGACACCCGCCTCCGCTAACAACGAGTACACAATACTCCTGCACCGGTCAACCTTCTCCAAGGTAAGAGCATCCCAGCGCTGAGTAGGAGGCATCGTTGAGTTAATCCACCTAATGAGCCGCCCAAAGAACAGAGGATTTTTCACGCCCTCATAGACGGCCAGGTTATAGTATGTCCATGACGGCCTATCCTCATACTCTACTAACTGAACCTCAAACCCACCCGCCGAAGACGCTGGGACAAGCAGCAGAGCAAGGAAAAGACACAATCCCAGCACCCAAGCCCTCAACCTGAACACCCCCGAAATACAACAACCAATAATGATCCATACTTCTTTGCCAATTTCTGCAAGATAATGCAACACAACCGCCAATCCATCACGTTCCCCATATTAAAAATAATACACTCTTAGCTTTAAAACTATCTGTCACCATCTATAGGGCTGTCAAGTTAAATCGATTAGGGATCCCCGCTTCTTCCACACCCAAAAAAACAGAAACGCATCATTCTGACAGCGCCAGAGTATATTACAACATCCTTGGGGCGATATGAGCCCGGGAGGGCGTAGGTTAAAAGCCGAGTATCTGCCCGAGCCCATCTCCGCTGAAGGATGTTTAGGTTTACCTCCCACCAGCGCATAGCTGGTGAGAAGGCTCACTACAGCGCCTTATAGGCCCCCTTTCTGAGAGCTATCCTGAAGACTACAACTATTTTCTCTTCCCAGTATACTCTGTAGAGGATTCTATAGTCTCCGATTCTCACGCGGTAGGCATCTTTCAGCCCGGCGAGCTTAGCAACTCCTCTCGGCAGGGGATCCAGAGCAAGCTCTCTTATCTTCTCCTCAATTCTTTTCCTAACCTCAGGAGAGATCCGTTTAAGGTCTTTCTCTGCCCTCCTGGTCAGATATATATGAAATTTCATCCCTTCTCGAAGGATACTAGCCTGCCCTCCCTGAGTTCTCTCTCAGCCTCATGGTATGCCTCTACATCCTCCGGCTCAGGCTCCTCAATTCCAATGACTCTCTCCTCTAAAGCATCCAGTTTAGTGATGATAGCATCAAGCTTAGAGCTAATATCTTTTAAGGCCTCCAAGATCTCCCTCTCTAAGATAATAGACATCACCTATATAAAATCAGAGCATCTATATAAGTCTTCGCTCCTATCGACTGATCGCCTCAGTAACCAGTGGCATGCATGCAGCATTGCTTCTGCGCAGAGCCTCAGGAAGGCCAGGGGTGGTGACGTAGAAGGCTGTATGTTTGATATTCATTCTATGTATCAGAACAGCAGTTTAAGGCTGGTGAGAGTTATAACATAACAACATGCGGATAGTTTGGAGGAGGATATGTGGAAAGAGTTCGTTTGTTATTGGGTTGTTTTTGCTTGTTTCTTTCTTTTCTCTAGTATTCTCTTTCTGTAGCGTTCCTCGAAGTATAGCTTGTCTAGGTCTGTTGGGGGTAGTCCCATGAGTTTTTCGTGGATTCTCTGGGCGGCTTTTCTCCCTTCTGCCATCGCCTCGACCACTAGGGTTTCGCCTGTGACGACGTCCCCCGCCGCATAGACATTGGGCATTGAGGTCTCGTAGGTCTCCGGGTTTATCTTTATTCCTCCCCACCTCGTCATCTCTAGGCCCTCAACCCTGGCCAGGAAGCTGTTTGGCCCCCTACCTATGGCCACTATGACGGCGTCGACATCCATTATGAAGTTTGAGCCTGGTATTGGGATCGGCCTCCTTCTCCCGCTCTCGTCGGGCTCGCCGAGCCTCATCTTGATGCACTCCATCTGCTTAACCCACCCATCCTCCCCGCCTATGAACCTGACGGGGTTTGTTAGTATCATCAGCTTAACTCCCTCTGCCTTAGCCTCGTTCCTACTCACGAAGTAGCCGGGCATCTCAGCCTCCGACCTCCTATAGACTATTATGACCTCCTTAGCGCCCATCCTTAGGGCCAGCTTCGAGGCGTCCAGCGCCGTGTCGCCGCCCCCTATGACTGCCACCCGCATCCCCTTGATCCTGTAGGGGAGCTCGTCGAGGGGCCTGCCCTCAAGTATAGCCTCGTTCACATCGAATATGAACTCGTAGGCGTTGTAGACCCCCTTGAGATCCTCCCCAGGCACCCTAAGCCTCTTCACGTCCCCCGGCCCTGTGGTTATGAGTATTGCGTCGAAGCCCTCCTCGAAGATGTCCTTGAGCCTCAGATCCTTCCCAACCGTGACACCCGTCCTGAACTCGACCCCAAGGGCCTTTATGTACTCCACCTCCCAGCTCAGCACCTCCTTTGAGAGGTGGAACTCCGGTATCCCATACATCGCCGTCCCACCCATCATGGGCTTTGACTCAAATATCACAACCCTATGCCCATACCTCTTCAGGAGCTCTGCCGCGGCCAGGCCAGCGGGCCCCCCACCTATTATGGCTATCGACTTCCCGGTCGTCCATGGGATCTCCTTAGGCAATATCCTGTTTTTCCTCTCCCAGTCGGCCAGGAACCTCTGAAGAAGCCCTATCGCAACGGGCTCCCCCACCTTCCCAACAACACAGTTCGCCTCACAGAGCTTGCCGAGCTGCGGACAGACCGTCCCCGTCGTCCCTGGGAGACAGTTCGTCTCCCTAAGCATCTCCAGGGCCTTCCTAAAGTCGCCCTTCTGTATATACTCGATCATCCCCGGAACATCGGTCCTAACGGGACACGCCTTGACGCACTGGGGTATGGGGCATAGAATGCACCTCTTCGCCTCCTCGATCGCCTGCTCCTCGGTATAAGGTATGAAGATCTCGTTAAAATCCCTCACACGCTCCTCAGGCGGCCTCTCGGGCCTCGGAAACCCACCAACCCTCTTAGGCTTTATCCTACCCAAAGACACGGGACATCCCCTGACACATAAAGCGAAGGACGATCCTCTAATAAGTCTTTATAAAGGGGTCTGTCCGTCGTGGGTTTTAGGGAGGGATGTGGGTG
>WAQG01000154.1 GCA_015520395.1 Candidatus Geoarchaeota archaeon | reverse complement strand
CCGCAACCTTCAGGGCCTCTTCAAGCTCAGCCCTCCTCTCCTCAAGAACCCTCAAACCCTTCTCGCTGACGGCATAGACCTTGAAGCTCCTCTCCCCCCTGCTCTCAACCCGGGTTTCGACAAGACCCCTCCTCAAGAGGCCCTTAAGGATAGGGTACACCGCCCCCGGGCTGAGCCTCCCATGGCCCGTCACCCTCCTCAGCTCCTTTATCACCCCATAGGCATGGAGGGGCCTCTCCCTAAGTATGTGTAGGATTAGTAGGGCCAGGTATCCCCGGAACCTAGTTTTGCCATCCACGTTCGATCACCATTATACTAGATATATCTACTAGAGTATCTAGTAGAATGTTTAATAAACCTTCCCCTCCACGCCAAACCTGCGTCCAAAGGCCGGGCTGTGGAGGAGCCCTAGGGGTTTATCCGCTGGAAAAGGGGGACGGATTAGCAAAGAATATTTGCCGTCTACCATACTGTTATCTACGTGATGTGCTTTGTTGTCTAAACATCCCTTAGAACTGCCTAAGGACAGGATTTTGTCTAAGGACGAGCTTCTTGACGCATTAAGGCTCTCAATAATAGCGGAGCTCGACGCTATAAGCCTCTACCTCCAGCTTGCCCGCGCCTCCGGCGACGAGAAGGCGAGGAAGGTGTTTGAGGACGTTGCCAGGGAGGAGAAGACCCATGTTGGGGAGTTCCTCGCCCTCCTGAACAGGCTGGACCCCGAGCAGGCCAGGGAGTTGGAGCGGGGCCTGGAGGAGGTGGAGGAGCTGGTTGGAGGAACCGTTAAGGAGGGCGTGGATGGTGGCGGTAATGCCAACGGGAACAATCCTGGGTGGTTGGAGACGGTTCTGAAGGCTTTTAGGGATGCTGTTGAGAAGGCCAGGGTTCTTAGAAGGTACCTCCCCACCCGTAGTGTTGGCCGTGGCGTTGAGGCCCTGACCGTCGAGAAGATCGGGGTCTCAGGGGGTGTGGTCGAGGCCTCCGGCCGCGTTATACTGCCTATGGAGGAGCTGAGCGTGAAGTTTAGGGTTGGTCAGAGGGAGATTGATCATGCCGAAAGGATGGGCGAGAAGCTGGCGCCCCCAGCAGCCCTCTACGCAGCCTCGAGGCTGGGCTATATGGAGGACAAGCTCCTGGTGGATAAGCTGGCCTCCTGTGAGGAGGCTGAGAAGATAACGATCTCCGATTGGAGCCAGCCTGGAGCCGCCGTAGAGGAGGTTGCGGAGGCCCTCTCGCTCATGGTTAGGAACGGCGTGCCTGGGCCCTATGCCTTGCTCCTGTCACCTGGACGGTACGCCAAGCTTGTGGCGGTTCATGAGAGGACGGGCGTGATGGAGTTGACGAGGCTCAAGCAGCTCGTCTCGGAGGTCGTCAAACTGCCACAGCTCCCCGAGGACAAGGCATTGCTTGTCTCTCTAAACCCGTCGATGATTGATCTGGCAGTTGGGGCCGACACGGTGGTTGACTACATAGGCCTTGAAGACGGCTTCCACACATTCAGGGCCTGGGAAACCTTAGCGCTGAGGATAAAGTATGGAAAGGCGATAGTCGTACTCAGCTCGTCTTAGCGACCAGCCCCTTCTGGAGCCCTGCCTGGATGTGCTTCCCCCTAGGGCTAGCTTACCGTGGCTATTTGGGATGTTGATATTAGGACTAAGCCGCCATCCCTGTACACTGCCAGGATGTAGACTCCCAACGGGCCTCTCAGGTCTAGGATGTAGCTGGGGTTCTCGAGACCCAGGTTTATGGACCTCCATACAGACCCGGTGTAGTCCGCGTACCTCTCCCCAACCCTGGAGGGCTCGGCGTAGACGAGCATCAGCGAGTCAGGAGCTCCCTGCGCGCTGGCGTTCACGGCTAGGACGTTTCCTATCCTCTCAACGTCGATTCCGACCTCGGGCCAGGGGCGCTCCTCCTCGATATGCTTGATGAAGGAGAAGATTGTTGCCCAGGTTTCCTCAAGGCCATGCACCCCTGTGTGGGAGGCGTTTGGGAGGTAGGCAACGTGTATATTTGGGTGGAGGTGGATGTAGGTGGCCTCGAGGCCGGGTGGGAAGAGCTCGTCGTTGGTCCCCATGATGACAAGTATGGGCTTGTCCTTAACCTCGTTGATCCAGCTGACCGGGTTGTACTCCTGAAGGAAGCCGTGGTAGCCCGGTAGGCTTGTCAGGTTTCCCTCTCCCGCCGCAGATCTGAAAAATTTGCTCCCTCCTCTAAGCTCACCGTACGCGTCGAGCTGGGCCTCCTTAACCAGGGCTATATCGGCTACGTTGAAGCTCCTGGGGATCAGGGCGACGACACGCGGGTCGTGTCTGGCAACTATCCATGTCGTCCACCCCCTCTTACTCCCACCGCTGATGACGAACCCCGAGGGAGGATGTGGCGCCAGCTTCTCGACAAGGGATGCCGCCTTTATGTACGCCTGGGCCATCGGGTAGAGGAGGGAGAGGCGGAGATCCCCGGTCTTAAGCGCCCTTACGTTACTTAACGCGAGAAGCAGGCTTTCATCCATGCCCGGCGGGGTGTTTGGCACCTTCGTTATGATGGCCACTGGAACCCCTGAGGCCAGGGAGAATCTAACTATGTACCTGAAGGTGGCGTTTGGGTTGGGTCCGAAGCCGCCAGCGGTTAGGAGTGCGAGGTTGGATCTCGGTGGCTGGGGCTCCAGGTAGATCATCGTGTGTGTCCAGGTTGAGCCCCCCCACTCAACGCTCTTAAACTCGGCAATAATCATCCTAACGCTCCCGTTGGGGAGCTCGATCGTCTTGTTCCTGAGTAGCCTGTAGTCCCCCTCACCTATGTTGAAGTCGAAGCTTAGCTCCCCCTGCTGCTCGGCGGGCTTGGACACGGCCCACTGGTAGGCTAGCAGGAGTCCGCATATCAGTATAAGCAGGATGAGCAGCAGGACTACCACTAGGGCTGAGGCTCTCATAAGCTTGGTGGCTCTGGAGTCCTCTTAAGTTTTGTGTACGATTTGTCGATGGTGGGTTAGCGGGCGTACCTGCCCATATACATGCCGTAGGCTGTGACGTGCCCCTTGGCGACGCTGATCAGCTGCCGTATGGTTATTTGGGGCGGCGTTAGGAGCATCTCGTCCAGAGCTAAGACTATGAAGACGTATCTGTGGGCGCCGTGTCCTCCGGGTGGGCAGGGGCCACTATAGCCCATCCTCCCAAAGTCGTTGAGGGCCTGTAACCCATAGTCGGTTGCGGGCGCCTTGGGCAGACCCTCGGGGATCTCCCGGAGGCTTGGGGGTATGTTGTAGAGGGCCCAGTGGTAGAACACTCCGCCGGGCGCGTCGGGATCATACATAATGATCATGAGTGACACTGCATCCTCAGGGACGTTAGACACCCTAATGGCTGGCGACCGATCAGCACCGTCGCAGGTATATGCCTTGGGGATAAACTCACCTTCGGGGAAGGCCTCAACCACAACACCCAGGGATTCCGGAGCATCGCCAACAAGCTCGCGAATCTCGCTGGGCAGAACACCTGCCCCCTCGCCGGGGGGCCTCTGGTAAAGATATACGGCGGCCACTACCACAATTATAACAACCACGGCTAGGGCGACCAGCACAGACCTCTTCAAGGATAAGCACCCCTAAGGAAGTTAATGTAGTGTTGATGGTCATAAAAATATCACATCCACGCTCCATCACGTAAGGCGTAAACATTTAGGACTTTGCGTCCCTGAGCCGGGCGCAGGTCTGGGGGCTAGACAGGCTTTTACGACGGATTCATCCGGCCTTGATGCTCTCTACAAACTCATCGTAAACCCTCCTTAGGGCTCTCGGATCCAGGCTGATCTCCCCCTGCTCGGTTAAGGCCTTCGAGATCTGGTTGCCTGGAGTCCTATCGAATATCGGCAGCCTCAAGACCCCATAGCCCCTTACATGGTAGGCCCGTTTTGTCAGCCTTACCCTGGAGGGGGTTATGGCTAGATGTATCTTGTATGATTCGAACACGGCTACGACGGGCTTCCCAAGGGCGTTGGCCAGCCGGGCTATAGCCGATGTCCCAACCTTGTTGACCAGAGTTGGCCTTCTAACGGTCACCATGTCGGCCCCAACAACCACGAGGTCGGCAGACTCAACGGCATGCTTCATGAAGGAGTCGGGGAGGAGCTTAACCTCAAGGCCGTTTAGCTCCAGGTCGGCTGCCAATCTGACACCCTCAGCCCCGGGCCTGGACTCCAGGACGTAGACCTCCGAGACGTAGAGCTTGCCCTTTAAAAGGAGGCGGAAAACGTTGCTGCTATAGCTCAGCGTAGCCACCCTGACACCCTCCCAGAACAGGCTACCCCAGGCTTCGGCAATCCGTCGCTGGCACTCCTCCTGATATTTGAGGAACCTCCTTAGAAGCCTGAGGGCGCCCTGGGGGCCTGAGGAGGCGTATTCAGCCTCGGCCAGCGATGTGACATTATAGACGCTGCCCATCGAGGGGGTCGCCCTCCTGAGCATTCTACAGGCCCTAACGAACTCGCCCCTGCCAACCCCCGACTCTATCAGACCCACCAGGGTCTCGGCGGCCACCCGCGCGGACCATGTAGCCCCCCTGACCCTCTCCCTCCTAAGCATCCTCACAGCGTCCTCCAGAGACACGGCGCCCACGCAGTTTAAGAAGGCCTTCCGGAGAATAAAAGCACTTTGAAGCCCTAAAACCACTTAGCCTAGGGCCGCTGGCTTCGAGGCATATCTCTACGTCTCTACTTGACCCGTGTGGATGATGGCTTCGTGGTGGGTCTAAACCCATGGGTAGTGGAGGATCGCTGGGCGGCCCACCCTGATGGGGTTTAGAGTATTGATGTTCTGTCGGCCCTTCTCTGTGGGTGGGGGAGTGGGTATGGCAGGTAGTCTATTCCGGGCCTTCTCTGCTGGGCCTGGGGGTAGAGCTCCATCAACTCGTAGACCTCGGCTGGAACCTCGGTCTTGACGTTAAGCCCAAGCTTCACAGCCTCCTCCACCGTTATTGGGTAGTCGTGGGTCCATCTGCCCTCCGTCAGGGTCTTTGCCAGCTCCCTCGCCTTCTCCTCGTCCATGCGGTCTTTGACGAGGTTGAATATTATTTCCCGGATCTCCTCGATGGCCTTCCGGGCCATGTCAGCCATCATAAGGGTCTCGTCCTTGGCGTCCTTGCCCTTCTCCTCAGCGATCTTCACTATGGAGGGTGCTGGGAGCGCGAGGCCCGGCTGGATGGTGAGCTGGGGGTCCAGCGGCCCGAGAACGGCGTCGGGATCCATCCATATCTCGTCGGCCGCCAGGGCTATGAGGGTGCCGCCCGACATGGCGTAGTGGGGGACTATAACCACCTTCTTCCCCGGATGCCTCTTCAGGGCCATCGCTATCTGGGAGGCCGCCAGGACGAGGCCGCCCGGCGTATGTATTATCAGGGCTATCGGCTTGTCTGGGGGCGTCGTCCTTATCGCCCTGATTATCGCCTCGGAGTCCTCTATGTCTATAAACCTGTAGAAGGGTATGCCGAGTATCCCAACCCTCTCCTGCCTGTGGATCATTGTTATAAACCTGTAGCCATACTTCTTCTCCATCTGGGCCAGAAGTCTGACCCTAGCCGAACGTAAAGCCCTCCACTGAAGCTGAGGGGTGAAGAGCACTATCAAGAACAATATCCAGAAGAGCAGCCCGATTATGTCTATCTGACCCAACAATAACCCATCGAACATGGCCATCATAAAGATTCTGAGAAACATCAATATAACTCTACCATAACATCAACACTACTGTAT
>WAQG01000153.1 GCA_015520395.1 Candidatus Geoarchaeota archaeon | reverse complement strand
CCCCCTAGCCAGTGCTAGTGCTACAGCTGCTATAATGATTATTATGATGACTCCACCAACCACATAGATCAGTGGCAACCCCCCACCTTCCTCGCCGGGTTCGCCAGTAGTTGCTGGCTGTGTAACCTGTGGAGTAGTGGTGGTTGTTGGCAAGCCTGGCGTGGTGGTTTCTGTCTGGGCTGGGGAAGTCGTGGTGGTTTCTGGTTGGGTTGTCTCCGTTGTGGTAGTTGTTGTTTCGGTGGGCTTTGGAGGTGCTGTGTTGTATGGGGGTAGGGTTGAGGGAGCTAGCTCTACCGTTGCCTCCTGCCCCTCCTCCACGGTCACACTGGCCCTTGCTATGATCCTTGTGTCTCCCTCATACCACCTGGCTATAACCTCGTATGTCCCAGCCGGGACGTTCTCAAATATGAAGCGACCTTCCTCGTCGGTGGTCGTCCTGGCTACGACTAGCTTGCTCCTCGGCAGTATTATGGCGACTTCAGCGTTAGGAACAGGGTCTCCCTGATTGTTCAGAACAGTTCCACTAACCCTCCCGCTTGTCTCGACGTATGAGGTGACCTCCCTTAGCGCAGCGTAGGCCCTCCCCTGGCTGGCGTAGAGGTCCACGAGCTCCGGCCTCCCGTCGCCCTCAAAGTCCACTGGGAGGTAGATGTGCTGGACTCCGTTCACATAGAGGTCTATGTCCTCGCCGTCCTCCACGAGTTCGCCGCTGACCCATGCGAGAACCTTAAGGTAGGCCTCGGCCAGCTCCTCTCCCCTCACGATGCCGTAGCCCAGGAGAACCTCTATCACGCCGTCCCCATCGATGTCGTATGTCTGGACGCCGAAGATCGTCATGTTTCCCTCAGGCTCTATCCTGTAGTAGGCCAGGTAGGCGAGGTGGGATGGGTCGGGGTAGGTGTTAATAACGCTTACCTCATACTCGCTCACCCTCGAGAAGTCCTCCGTAAAGTAGGCCACCACCAGGACGGCCTCATCCCCCTTTATCGGATCTATGTCGCCTGAGGCCAGGGAGTACAGTATCCCTCCAGGATAGTAGTCCAGCGTCTCGGTCTCGAACTCCTTGCCCCCGGCGTAGCTGGCCAGGAGGAGCTCCGTATATATGTCCGTCACAGCGTCGCCCAGATACTCCATCTCGGTGAGGGCAACGGCCACCTCATCCCTCCCATCACCGTTGAAGTCCCCTGCTGATAGGTCGAATATCAGCGGCACCCTTCCCTCACCGAAACTGTAGACAAAGTCCTTCCCAGCAAGGACATCGAATTCTGTTCCCGTGAACGCGGCAAACCAGGCGTAATACTCCCTATTCTCCCTGTCAACTCCGCTAAAGGCGATTAGAACCTCCGGCTTTCCATCTCCATCCACATCCCCGACATCCACAGCCGTAGCAGCATCGCCCTCCCAGTAGTAGCCCCAATAGTCTATCCCGCCCTCCTTATACTCAAAGACGACGACATAGCCATCCGTCCTCTCCTCATAAACAGCGTTAAACACCGTTACGACCTCTTCAAGCCCGTCCCCATCCACATCCAGGCTGACCGAGCCGACGGCCCCTATGTCATTAACCCCGCTCATTTCGATCTCTGCATAGCTTCCAACCTCAACTATCTCCGAGTTCTTGAGGGTCGCAGCGGTGCACATAACCCTCGGGGATCCACCCTGATAGCCCGCCGCAACTACGGCCAGCTCGTATCCACCACCCTCAACCATGTCAACGCCGCCCATCGCAAGCAGGATCAGGTTGTCAAAGGTTCTGCCGCCGAAGAGCTGGCCGCCCTCGCCGGGCTGGACGGGCTCCTCAACATCGACCTCGACGTTAACTGCCCTGAGGACGGCCTCGATCCAGCCCGTATCCGAGCCGAAGTCGCTGGCGGCGAGGTAGGCGTCATACTCAACTTTAAGTGGGAAGTAGATCGCTATCCCGTTGGCCCCGCTCCTCTTCGGCCCATGGGTCTCGGCCACAATCGAGTTCCTGATAGGGCCAATAGCCCGGGAAGCCTCCGTGGAGAGGCCTGTCCCGGAGAGCTTTGAGAGCATATCTATGAGATCCACGGTTGAGCCGGCCTCCGAGGGGTTGTCTCCTCCGCCGAAGTCCTGGACGGAGGCCCTCACCTGCTTTAGGTACTGGGCCTTCTGCTTAGCGGCATCTATGAAGGACTTGAGGGGGTTTAATGCCTGCCTAAACTTGCTTAGATCCACCGCTGACAGGGTTGCGGTCGGCTCGTAACCCTCATAGAACTCGCCGTACCTCGCAACTATGGCCTCACCCAGCTGCTGCGGGCTCATCGAGGGGTTTCTGCTGAGGTCTTCGAGGAAGAAGTAGTTCCAGCCGTTTCCAGGCTCCGTCTCCTCGCTAAACACGAGGACGTCGGCGTAGTCCATAAGCTCGTAGGCCGTCTCAACGGTGCCCATGAGGCACGCGTCAAAACCTATCAGATCCAGGTGGACACCAGCCCTCTCCACCGCCCAGGCAACGTCCTTCGGTCCAAGGTAGCTCCTGTCCGTGTAGTCGAAGGAGACGTAGCCTAGCCCATTCCCGTGATCCCATATGATTAGGGCGTAGTGCTCCGCAGGGTAGTTGGATACGGAGAACTGGATGAACCTGAGCAGCGTTTCGGGAGACCCCATGTTAACCTCTCCCCAGTCCGCCAGAAACCTCGTGTTCTCGCCGAAGCCCCAGTACTCGTCGTGGCCGAGGAGGAGGATGCGGGCGGTGTCCCACTGCGGGTATATTGATGGATCCTCAAGGACCTCAGCCTCGTAGTCTTCAGAGTGCCTATCCATCAGCACCAGAACGTTAATCTCCTGGCTCGAGAGCCCGGCCTCCATCTCCTCAACGTCTATAAACCCGAAGCCCTCGAGATCGTTATCAGCATTTAGATAAACCATCACCGTCCACTTGGCCTGGGCCTTTACTCCCTGTGCAAGAACCGTAGCCGCCGTCAAGCCTACCAGAAGTAAGAGAAGTAGTGTTAAGAAAGCCCCTCTAATCTTCACAAACCTTAATCGCATGTGCTAGCCTCCTAGGGTACAGGTTATATACCTAGGCTTTGCTTAAAAATGCAAACCCTAAAACCGTAGAGGGTTTATATACCGTATTCAGACCCTGTCATCCAGGTAGGTGGACGTGGCCGGCCTCCTCTCCGCACTAGTCTTCATAACGATGTTCCTGATATTCCTACTCCTCCTCAGGCTTCGAAGACTGGGCCTCGCCCTGGGGCTGATGATCACGCTCGCCCTGCTCGGACTAGCATTAAGAGTTATGGCCAGCACCTTCGAGCTACTGGCAACCCTTCTCATATTCCTCCTACTATACCTTGTTACGCTATTTTCCGGTGGGAGGAGCAGAAACACTGGTTAGCTTTCTGTAGTGGTTCGTGTCTTTCACGGGCTTATAGTTCGATATTACTCTCAATTAGCTTGGTAACCTTCGCGGCGCCCGCCTCTGAGGATTTTTGAAGCTCGTGCAGGAGGCTTTTAACCGCCTCACCCCTGGCCGCCTCCCTCAGCTCCCTGAAGAGCACTATATTGTCGAGGAGGGTTTTAAGGGCCCTGAAGAGCCTTTCAACGTCGCCCGAATACACTCCCCCCTCCCTGGCGAGACCCTCTAGACAGTCGAGGTGGACTGGCCCCTTAGAGACGAATGTGAATCGCTGCCCTACCCTAACCTCCCTCCCACATACAAAGCAAACCCAAGCCTCAGGCATGGGAACCCGCCACCAATGGCTTTGATATACTGAAATATATGCTTCCCGGATAACCGCTTTAAACATGAGAGTAAGGTTGCTTAAACCCTCAAATCCCCGGTGCCGTCACAGCAAAGAGTGACTTCGTCAACCATGGGGCTTACGGGCCTTCAGCCTTTTAAGCTCTTCAGAGATCATCTTCCCTATCTTGCTGACTATCTCTGGAAGCTTTTTCTCCAGCTCCTCGGATAGCCCAGTTCTAATGGTGTAGGGATCCCTGACCTCAACCGCATATATCCTTACGATCAGGGGCGCCCCCATCCCCAGGGCTCGGGCGAGCTCCAGGGCCTCCGGAACCCCCGTGTAATGTGGTGAGGGGGCACGTCCAGCCTTGAGCTCATCTGGATCAAGGACGTACACGGTTCCAGGCTCCCCGCCAGTCTTTATAGAGTCTATTATGAAGACCACGTCGTAGCCGATAAGCTCGTCGATAAGCTTTATCCCCATCAAGTTTGACTCCTTGAAGTCCACGCCGCTGATAAGCTTCCTCAGCTCCCTGACCACCAACAGACCCACCGCATCGTCGCCCAGGAGTTCGTTGCCCAGCCCCAGAACCAGGATCCTCACATGTAATACCCTCCCACTTCTAGTTTCCCGCCAACATTATATTGCTGGTAAGCATATAAGCCTCTCATGGGCAGTGTGGAGAAAACCAGATTTAGAGTGATTATTATGGGTGCCGGCTCGACCGGATCCAGCATCGCATACCACCTCGCCAAGAAAGGTGAAACCGACGTTTTGCTGCTGGATAGGAGCTGTGCCGGGTGCGGGCAGACCGGGGTCACCAGCGCCCTAATACGCCTCCACTACACCAACCCCGTGATTAGGAGCATGGCCGTATACTCGTGGAGGTTCATTAGGGAGCGTTTCAGCGAGGAGGTGGAGTGTGAGCTTCCAGTGTTCACGGAGACCGGCATAGGCTTTGGCGTCTCCGAAGAGGGCGTGAAGGAGGCCGAGAGGGTTGTGAGCTCCCTTAGAACCATGGGGGTCGAGGTCGAGATCTACGATCCGGAAGATTTTAGGCGGGAGGTCTTCAGGCATATGAATGTGGAGGGGCTAGCAGCCGTCGCATGGGAGCCCCACAGCGGCTACGGGAACCCCTCATCCATAGTTGGGTGCTATGTCAGGTACGCTAGGAGGATGGGCGTGAAGGTTATGGAGAACAATCCCATCACAAGGCTTGTCGTGAAGGATGGGAGGGTTGTGGCGGTTGAGACGAAGAGGGGGGTCTTTAGGGGGGAGGCCGTGGTGAACGCTTTGGGCGTCTGGGCTAACAGGCTTCTCAAGCCCGCGGGGGCGGAGCTCCCCATCAAGATCGGGAGGGAGGAGGTCCTCGTCGTTAGGAACCTTGAAAGAAGGGAGGTTGTCCCACCCGGGTGGGGCGACCTGGCCCTAGGCTTTTACTCGAGGCCGGAGGGCAGGGATCTCACGATCATCGGAGGGCTCTACGTGGACTATCCTGAGGTCGAGCCCGAGCCCGGCAGGTACTCGAAACCCCCCTTAAGGCTCGTTGAGACGCGGATGAAGCCCTTCGTCAAGAGGTTCCCGCATATGGCGGACGCCGAGCTTCACTCCGGGTGGTACGGCTTCTACGACATAACCCCCGACTGGCAGCCGATAATAGGCCACGATCCAAGGCTCGAAAACCTAATACACATGGTTGGGTTAAGCGGCCACGGGTTCAAGCTCTCACCAGCCTATGGAGACACAATTTCAGACATAATACTCTACGGCAAGTCAAGAAGATTCGACACCTCAAAATTCAGCCTAGAAAGATTCGAGAGGAAAGAGAGCGAAAGAAGTCGATACAAGTACGGGATAATAGGCTAAACAACCCCAATCCCTAAACCTCATAATACAGCCGCTTAAACAGCTTAAAAATCCAATTTACGGCTAGAGCCCACTATTGTGTTGGGTGTTCACCTAGCTATCCCTCCCCTTCAAGGCTGAGCTCCATTATTATTGCGTCTGAGCCGTCCTGGTAGTACCGCGTTATCTTCCCCACTGCTTTGAACCCCATTTTTAAATAGAGGTTGATGGCAGCCTTGTTCCTTACGCTCACCTCAAGGGTGACGCTTCTCGCCCCAGCCTCCCTGAGCCTTTCTAGAAGGGCCTTTAGCAGCGCCTTCCCTATCCCTAACCTCCTAAACTCGGGTAGAACGGCTATTGAGACTAGATGGCCGGCCTTACCCCTAAGGGTTGCGGAGGCATAGCCGACAACCCTCCCGTCAACCTCGGCAACAAGGAAGAATCTTCCATACCTACTCAAAAGTAGGAGCAGCGTGGTGGTTGAATAGGCCTCCTGCCCGAAACATCTATGCTCCACCCTAACAACATCCATAAGATCCCTCAGAGATCCAGCTCTAACGATTAACCGACCCAAGGCCCCCATAAACCTATAAGATTTTTGGTCAAGGCCAGATATAACAGTTTAAGCACACCTCAGGCATAATCAGCTTGCCATCAGCAAGGCGTGTCAAGTTTAGGCATTGTGAGGTGCAGATATGTTGCTGCAGCGTCTAATACAGCTTGCCAATATCCTGTAAAGCAGGTTATTGTCCTTCGTGCCACCCTCTATCGCCTCACACAGCTCCTTCAAGCAACTAAGGGGCAGGGTATAGTCTGGGAACTCCTTAAAATGTCTCATCCATTTCGGATCACTACAGTATCTCAGAGCCTCGTCTATCCTAGCCCTGAGATGGGCTTCTCTAACGCTGTAGCCCTCGTATCTGTAGTGGATCTCTCGGAGTTCGTGGAAAAGTACATAGGCCTCGTATCCCCTCAGCCTCTCAGACAGCCATACCTCATTTAACGGGATGCCGAGCCTATCTGCGGCAGGAGGATAAATGACGCTTCCTCTATACATGACCCTATAGCAGGCGTGGTAATCCTTGATGATCTCGTGGGGGACATACCTGACCCTCCACCCAAGCCTTTCAATCACCCTTCTCACATCGTCGCCCATAGGCGGGAACCCCATATCCATGTGATTATCCTGGAGATTTATCCTAAACGGGTTGGTATGGGTCTCTTACCCATTATCGATATGTGGGATCACCTACTGGATGGCTGGCAGTCCCGCGGGTGAGCTCGGTCGGGCGTCTGGTGGTTTGAGGTGGGCTTTGTGCTGTGTGGAGCGAAATGGTTATTTTCGCCCTTTGACTATCTATTACTTGGCTGAAGGGAGTTGGGCGAACGATACCTGGTTTATAGGCCGATCCCCGTAAAGGAGCTGCTGAAGGAGATGAAGGATCTTGCCAGCCTAATGATAGACCTAGCCTACCACTCAGTATTATACGGCAACGTTGAGCTCGCCAAGGAGGTCTTTAAGCTGGAGGAGAGGGTGGATAACCTGGAGCTGCTGTTGTCTATACAGGCCAGCCTCGCAACAAGAAGCAGATTTGATGCTCAGAAGATGGTTAGCGTCCACAAGTTGGCGACAGCCACAAACAAGATCTCCGACGCCGCCGCCGACATAGCCAAGGTGGCGACCTCCAAGATAAAACTCTCGCCTGAGGTTGCTGAGAGGCTCTTCGGAGCAAGCGAGGAGATAGTGACCCACGTCAGGGTGGATGAGGCCAGCTGGCTGGCCAAGAGCAGGCTTAAGAAGATCCTAAGGGCCCTGGACGCCATAGTTGACGTTATTGCTGTGAGGAGGGGTGAGAAGTGGTTCCTGGAGCCCGCTGAGGACTTCAAGGTGGATGTGGGCGACGTCCTTATAGTTAGGGGTGCTCGGGAGGCTGTTGGGAGGCTTGAGGCCGCCCTGGGTGGGAGGGAGCCCCTCGCAGTCAAACCCACCCCCGGCGGCTTCACAAAGATCGCCGAGGATCTCATGAGGCTTAAGAGGACGGCTGAGCTGATGGTTGACCTCGCCTACACGGCGCTTCTCACAAAGAGCGACGATATTGCTGAGAGGGTTCTGGAGCTTGAGGAGTACATGGACAGGCTCTACGTGGAGTTTGAATATAGCATAGTCTCTGAGAAGGGCCTGGATGCTTCCGAGAAGATAGGGCTTCTACACATAGGTATCGCCAGCGAATACATATCCGACGCTGCCAGCGAGATAGCCTCGGTTCTCCTCAAGGGGCTAGAGCCCCACCCAATAATAGAAGACGTGCTTTGGGAGAGCCTTGAGAGGATAAGCGTCATAGAGATGGACCATGAGGATGACGGCTTGACGCTCGGGGAGCTCGGGTATGGGAGCATGGGGATACAGGTCTTAGCGGTTAGGAGGGGCGACGACTGGTTTATAGATCCGCCTAAGGACTTCAGGGTGAGGGAGGGCGACATCCTCATAGTCAAATACTACTCCGAGTCCGAGCCCATAGTTGAGGGCCTTGAGAAAAAGGAGGATAGGGAGGAGCTGATCGAGGAGATCCAGGAGGAGGAGTGGGTCAGCGGCTAGCCCTCACCAAGGTTGAGTTGGTTGTACGATCCAGTATTCTCTGAACATACATGACCTGGAAGTGTATTCCCCTGAACTCCTTTATTCCGAGCATGCCGAAGATGATAACCCTGTCTCCCCTGCTGACAAACTTGGTTACTGGCCCAGTCTCGTTCGTGGCTATGTCGCGCCACTCTCCAGCCACAATGCCTATAACGAAGCCAGTCCTCTGGGCAACAACCATTATCCGGTTGCCCGTGAAGACGACTTTGCCTGGAACCGCCGCCCTGACAACACCTGACCCCCTCCTGAGCCTAAGGAGCCACGCCCTGACCATCGTTAGATCCTTGTCAGGATGCTTTATTGCCAGGGCGTAGGCGGCTCCACGGCCCCTTAGGGGGACGGCAAGCAGCCCGATGAGGTCATTCTCGCTGAAATAGTCTTTTAGGTCTGTCCAGCGGCCCCTCTGGGGTGTCGAGTTCCCTATCCTGTAGGCCCAGGCGCCAGCACATGTCGTGAAGAAGGTTCGGTTGCCTGCCTGCAGGGTCATTCCAGTGTCGTTCACCGCCAGAACAGTCGCCCTAATCCTTATGAGTCTCCTCGGTGTTCTCTCTCCATACGCCGACTCGACCGTCTGAATGTATATGAAGGCGGTGCTCAGTATTATTATAAGGGCTATTATCACAACTGCAACCTTCTTGCCACCTATCATGGCTGACTCCTAGTCTTCGGTACGTTGTATTAAGGGTAGCTCACCACTTGTATTTACAATTCATTCATAAAACTTAATTTCAGTGGGCCTGGAAAGGTCACTGAGGCATGACATCAACCCAAGTCTTCGTCTTTGAGTCAGGTGTTAATCTGTTCTCAGCATTTGTCTCAATCCTAATTGCCTACTTCTCCTACAAGGCATCGAAGATGGGGGCCGGGTTCCTCAGGTATACGAGCAGCGGTTTCACCCTGCTCAGCGTCGCCCTCACGACAAGGGCGGTCTACATGTTTTCACTGCTCGGTGGGAGGCGGATCGTCTTAACCCTAACTAGGGAGAGCCTGTTGGCCAATAACGCGATAATGGTGCTTGCCTATCTCCTCATAGCGTATAGCTACTTCAAGAGTCATGGCGAGGGTGAGGCAAGCCTGCTAGCGATCCCCCCGCTGGCTATCCTCTTCAACCCCAGCATCGAGATGATCCTGTTCATGATCTCCCTCTACATAACGTTCACCGTTTTCATAACGTTCATGGAGTCGAGGAGCATGTCCACCCTCTATGTAGCAATTGGGTTCCTCATGGTCTCGATAAGCCACCTCTCCTTCCTCCTCGTCATACTCTCCGAGAGCGGGCTGCCCTACCTGGTTGGCAGCCTGACGAGGCTGGCCGGGTTTCTGCTCCTCCTGTGGGTTTTGGTTGGGCTGGCTGGTCGGTCGAGATGAGGAAGCCGAGGTATAGGTCTAGGCTGGGCATAGTGGTGAACATTCTGGAGGTTCTGGCTAGCGGGGAGGAGAAGCCGACCAGGATAATGTATGGGACAAACCTCTCCTACGACAGGCTCCAGAGGTACCTGGCCAGCCTTGTTGAAATGGGGCTTGTCGAGGAGGTTAGGGTGGAGGAGGGGGTGAGGTACAGGATAACAAGGCAGGGCCTGGATTTCCTAAGTGAGGCGAAGAGAATAGTGGAGTTCATGAGGGCCTTCGGCTTCGAAGTTTAGCCGCTCACCAACACCTCGGGGTTCGCCGGATAGAGGGGCATCTCGCCCCTCAGGGACCTTACCAGGTTTTCAACAGCTATCTCCGCCATCCTCTCCCTAACCTCCCTGGTCGCACTTCCTATGTGGGGTGTTAAAACAACGTTCCTCAACCTTGTCAACGGGTGATCCTTTGGTAGGGGCTCCTCCTCATAAACATCCAGCCCGGCGCCCGCTATCCACCCCTCCTTAAGGGCTTTGACCAGAGCCTCGGTGTCGACCACGGCGCCCCTCGAGATGTTTATGAGGTAGGCGGAGGGCTTCATGAGCCTCAGCTCCCTCTCCCCAATCATCCTGTACGTCTCCCTGTTAAGCGATACGGAGAGGACGACGTAGTCCGCCTCCTTTAAAAGCTCGTCGAGACCGACGAAAACGGCGCCGAGCTCCCTCTCAACCTCGGGCTTGCGGCTCCGACTGTAGTACAGTATCCTCATGTTGAAGCCGCGAGCCCTCCTCGCCACGGCAGTCCCAATCCTGCCCATCCCAACAATCCCGATAGTCCTCCCATAGACGTTGGAGCCCAGCATGTATGTTGGATGCCAACCAACCCTCCACCCACCACCCCTAACCTCGCGATCCGCCTCAACGATCCTACGGGCAACGGAGAGGAGGAGCGCCCATGCCAGGTCGGCCACAGCCTCCGTCAAAACCCCAGGAGTGTAGGAGACTATGATCCCCCTCCTAGTCGCCTCCTCCAGGTCTATGTGGTCGAGACCAGCACTATAGCTACTAATAGCCCTAAGCCTGGGCGCAGCGTCCATAACCTCCCGGTCAATCCTCTCGGTAAGAAGGCAGAGAAGCCCCTCAACATCACCAATCCTCTCAATGATCTCCGCCTTGCTCGGAGGCCTATCCAAGCCCCAAACATCGACGTCGAACTCAGCCCTTAAACGATCAAGGGCGTCTCCAGGAAGCTTACGCGTAACAAAAACCCTCGCCAAATCAGCCACCAAAACCAAAACAGATACTACAGGAATAAAAACCCAGGGCGTCAACCATAAAGCTATGTCGACCTCACCTTATGGACGACGAAGGGGGTTAGATCAGTCTTCCAGTTCAAGACCCATACCCCCCTCCTCCTAGCCTCCTCCAACGCCTGGGAAGTTGCGCAGTCCGTGTAGATCAGCTTAACCATCCTCTCCCTAAGGAGGTCAGGCCTAAGCCTAGCCACATCACTAATCTTCCTGTCAAGCTCCTCGAGGAGGCCGGAGCCAAGCCTAACACTTGTCTCACCGAAAACACCAAGGAAACACCACCGCCGCCAACCACACCCAGAGGACAATCCAAACAATCAAGCAAGATCCCACAAACATCACCCACATAATCGCCAAAGGTAAAACTCGCAATAAATCCTAAAACATCGAATCAGCAATATTATATTCCACATCTATGATATTAT
>WAQG01000152.1 GCA_015520395.1 Candidatus Geoarchaeota archaeon | reverse complement strand
TTTCGCGAGAAGATAGGAGAGAGCAGCGCCAGCCGGCCCCAAACCAACAACCAAAACATCAACCTCCAAACCCAACACCCCATAAACACAGAAAACACCAAAATATTTCCCTAACGCCAAAACAACAAACCCAAACCACCCATATTTCCTATATTTACATATTCATAATTTATATATTCTATATTCAGGATATTTATAGTCAAAAGATTAGAATTATATATCAGATATACGCTAAAATAATAATGATGGTGATAAAGGTGAGACAGATTATTAGTTTACTTTTCATGATAACATTATTGACATTAATATCAGTTATGAGTCCAATTCAATCGCATGAAGGAGGACTGGAAAAAATAATGAATGCTGCAGTATTTGAAATTTATCCAATACAGAGCTATGACTGGGGACCTGCTAATCAGAGATATCGGCCGCTTATAGGTGGGATAAATATAGATATATATGAGGCAAGTTATGTGCCTCCAGAGCCGCCGATAGAAACCTATTATACACATTGCACTATAGGTTATGCAGCCAGCGATCCGAATGGACATCTTGGTTATACGACAGCTGGGCATTGTTTCGATGGAACCACTGGTGAGGCCTATTGGTGGTGGGAGGTGTATCAGCCAGATTATGGATGGAGCAACTATGTAGGTAGCCCAACATTAGTTGCGGGAGATGGAGATTACGTTGACACCGGATTTGTAAATTGGAACAGTGTTTCGTATGAAGTGTTAACTATTAATCCCGATACAGGAGAAGTAGAGCCGTTAATGGTGTATAGCTATATCAGTTGGAGCACACTTTTATATTGGAATATCACAGGCTATCACCCGATTATATGTAAGACGGGGAGATCTACAGGTGTGACCTGTGGAGCATTTGAAATGGTGAGGACAAGTTATCCTGTGGGAGGAGGAAGGACATTGAAATATGCGGTGGTTGGAGGGTTTTATGTGTGGTTCGGGGACAGTGGCGCCCCAATTTACCGATACTATAAGGCTAGAATCGGGGGGATAAATGTGTGGACTGTGAAGCTGATTGGAATAGTGTCATACCGTCGCCTTGGAGGTGGAGGTATAGGCGTGAGTGTAGATGGAATAAGGATGGAGCTAGGCATAGTACCATTAACCTACATATAGGGAGGTGTAAATGTTGGTCTTTAGGAGAGCTCTCCAACTTGCTTTCCTGGCCATATCGTTCTTCCTGTTGATCTCCCCTACATTAGCACAGGGTTCTGAGGGTAGAGGTATTAAGGTGACCTTTTACTTTTATGAAGAAAAAGGATATTGGGTTTACCACAACCTTTTCGTGTTTAATCGCACCGGCTTTAACAATACTGAGTATATAGGGTTTGAGGGTTTTCGTAGGACTGTGTCTGAATGGAATGAAGATGTATTAAGGGGTTATGAGGGTAGCTCTGAAAATCCTTTATATGATTCTATGGAGACCTGTCTTAGGGTGGCTGGTGAGAAGTTAGAGTTAAGGTTATGGAACCTTTTAAGGAGCCGTGGAGTAAGGTTTGGGTTTGTCAATGTTTGGAGGGATGTTGTCTGGATCGTGGTCTATAGATCCAGTTTTGAGAGAGATGCTTCATTAATCATGGGGTTAAGGAACGAAATCGCTAAAGTTTACATGGAGGTCATGGCTTCAGAGCCGCATGAGGTTGAACATCCCGACTTGGGTGTCTGTAGGATCGGTTGGCCCAGAAAGGTTGTAGAAACCGCTGTAAATGGTACATTAAAGATAGTTATAGAGAAGCCCTTAGCGGATCCATATATAGGATGGAGCATAAATGAATATATGAGGGGCGAGGAGCCCCCCAAAGCATCCGACCTGCTAGACCTCACAATACCGCCTCCCCCTAATGTGAGGGGTAAAGTGTCAGTCGATGTAAGCACTGTGAATAGGGAGGGCATACTCTGGTTCTACGTGGCAATGCATAAGAAGAATGAAACGGTTCTCAAGGAGACGTTAGACTGGATAAGAAGTATGATAAGAGGGGGATTAAAACGAGAAGTACCAGCAAGGGTCTACATAGACATTATGCCAGAGGAGGCCGTCGAACCCTTAGTGATAACACCTAAGCTAGAGGCCCGCCCAGTAACATATCCACCATCGTACAAGCCACCATCGATCCCAAGCTTCCTAATACCAGTTATAATCTTCCTAGCATCAATGTTTCTAATAGTAAGCATAAGACGAGGATATAAACGCTGAGCGTAGCTGCTTAGCTCCGATAAAAACCAGTGTAGCTCTTAGATGGTGATGTCAAGTTAAGCTAACAGAGGTGTTCGCTTCCTTCATACTCCCTAGAAATAGAGACACATTAACTTGACATCACCGTCTTTGGCCTAGTAAAGGTTTTGGGCTAGGATAAGGTACAACTTAAGTGTAAGAAAATGTAAGCAGTTTCGGTGGAAATATGCCGGTTCTTGAGGAGCTGTTCAAGGTTAGGGTCAGTTCTAAGGGGCAGGTTGTTATCCCTAAGCCCCTTAGGGAGGCCTATGGGATTAGCAGGAATAGCGAGATAATCATGATTCCCCTTGAAGAGGGCATCCTAATCAGGCCGGCGGGAAAGGTGAGGCCAAGGCTGAGGGGGCTTCTCAGAGACCTAGATGTTGACGTAGCTGAGTGTGGGGCGATACTGGCCGAGGCTAAGAGGGCACTTTTAAAGGGGATCTAGATGAAGATATATGTGGCTGACGCCGTACGAAACTGTTGCTGCTTAGATAGATTTATTTGATTTGATTGGATATTATTGGTGTTAATGGTAAGTATGCCTAGAAACTCGTCTAGGAAATGCCCCGTCTGTCAGGCTACCTGGTAGCCTATCGGGGCATTTTAAACCTTCGGATGCGGGGCGCCGGGGTTCCCCCGAGAGCCCCACTAGGGGCGCCAGCCCCGATGATGGGGAAGCGGTCGGTGAATGAAAACCCCTCTACAAAAGTCTACCAACCGTGAACCCCTTTCTCTACTTCCTTTTAGACAAGTTGCCTCCGAGGACGGATGAGGCTTTCAGGCAGGCGGAGGGGGGCGAAGCCGTCATATATTCCCACCATTGCGGCGGCGGAACTATATTACCTGTTCGAGAAGAAGGGCTGGCGTAGGT
>WAQG01000151.1 GCA_015520395.1 Candidatus Geoarchaeota archaeon | reverse complement strand
GATTGTACCTGTGATGCATAGCATCCAGCAAGACGTGTGAGGTGGATCCGATTAGGGCCGAGAAGCACACTGTTGCCAGCGAGGATGTTCCAGGTGGTTTAACCTTAAGGAGCAGGCCGGCCGCCGAAAGATACAGTGGCAGCATCAGTAAGGTTAGGGCCACATCGAGGGTGAAGGCCCCAAGGATGCTGTGCATCACAAGCCTGTTATAGGGATACTTGAATCCCAGCGCTACGAGAACGGGTATCTCTAGGTCGGGGATGAATGAAGATAGGGCTAGGGCGGGGAGGTAAAACCTCCCCCTCGAAGCCTTCCAGGCCAGATACGCCAAGACATAGTGGAGGGGGGTGAGGACCAATGATCAGCCCCACAAGCAAGAGCCTTCAGGGAAATATAACTATTCAGGGCTTCTCAACCAGGATGCCGAGGGACCTGAGCCTCCGATAGATCCTTAGGGCCTTCGACCTGGATTTCACCCTGATCACGACGAGATCGCCTCCCAGCTCCTCAACCTCAACATTGCCGCGAAGTAGCCGGACGGCCCTCTTATCCGCAATTATCACATAGTAGCCCTGTGGATCTCTCCTGCCAAGCATCAAGACACTATAACCAAAGTGGCCTATAAGCCCTCCCCTAGCCAAGCCCGTCTTGAGCAGCACCATTAAAATTCTAATACATCAATACGGTTTATTTATCGCTTACGTCTATAGATCAATTAATTCACAATTATAGATCGGATCAAAATTTTTTCATAAACATAACATTTTTTTGATTATTATAAAAAGGATAAGCAAAGTATCACGACGGGGAGGCAGTAAAACGACCCTTAATTGCCATGGGCCTCTATCTGCCAAATTACCTATATGTTAATCTTTATGGAACATTTTAAAAGAAATTGCGAATCAAGATATCTGTTATAAGAACTTATTTACCTTTCGGTCGCATTTAATTCCAACCTATTTACATTATCTTTTTGAGGCGTTATGAGGAGGGCTGTAGATCTGTTTGAGGGCGTCATCCTGGCCCTGCTTGTGGGCGCGCTGGTGCTGGCTGTCATACCCTCCCTGGCACTTGCAGAGTACTCGTCCACCTACTGCTCAAACACCCTCTGCGACGACACCCTCACTGGCGAGGAGGTCTGGAATGACCTGGAGATGTTCAACGCGAGGATCGATGTCGTCGCCGATAACTGGAGAACCTACTATACGACCAGAAACCCGTGGCCCTCAGAGTGGAAGGAGTGGAGTGGGGATGCATGGGCCGCCGACAGGACAGAGTTGTCGTTGATAATAGGCCACTCGACCTACGAGTGGGTCTGCGAGGATCCTGAGTGCCAGGTCATAAGGAAGAAGTATTACATTGGGTTTGGGACCCATGGGCGCCTCTGGGCCGACGAGGTGAGGCTGGGCTACCAGAGCGGGACCTATGGAAGGAACGGCAACTACTGGGCCTACATCGTCCAGTGCAGCATCCTGAACAGCTGGGACTATAAGGAGTACGCTAAGGCCCTCAAGGGCTCTAGGGCCTTTATGGGGAGCGTAAGCACCCTTTACTACTACATTGGGGATCTGGACGACCTTGGCTACAGGATAACCGACAACAACGGTAATCCGATGAGCCTGAAGTACGCCTTCGCCTACACGTTCATAAACGACTATTCTTGGTCCCCCAGCCACAAGTACAACAGGCTTAGGATGATATTTGAGAGCAGCAGCTATGCCGACGACACGATCTACGACTACGACCCAACGCCCCCAACCTCAAACTCGTGGAAGTATGTTGAGGAGTGGTGGTGGGAGAGCACATGCGGCTGCAGGTACCACTCAACATACTGGATATCCGTTTAGGGGGGTGGAAGGGATGGGCAGGCTTGGAAGGACGAATCTCAGGAGGCTGGGGTTCCTGGCAACACTAGCATTCATAGCACTCGTAATATTCGGGATAACTGCTGCCCAGACCTTAAGCCCACCCCCCGTCGACCTGTTTGTCGAGGACTGGAGCGTGCTTCCCTCGGCCTTCGAAGGGATGGTCGCCTTAGGCCCCTCCAGCTACTATAGGCCCCACGACTTGACGCTTGAGGGCCGGTCTCCTAACCTGCCCTCTATGATGGTCGTCTACAGGTGGGAAGGCGACCTGGCCGCGATGGTTGCTAGGAGGCTGGGGCTCAGGCTTGAGAAGAGGATAGAGGGGGAGGGTGTTTTTGACTGGAGGCTCTACTCGAATGGATCCCTCTTCATGGAGTCGAGGGCTGGGGCCTTCATAGTGATAACTGATAAGAGGCCCATTGGCGGCGGGTTCGACCTGGAAAAGTATAGCAGGAGGCTTTTAGAGGAGATGGGCCTGAAGCTCGACAACGTTGAGGTTTATCCGAGCAATGGTGGCATTCGCTATGTGGTTAAGATCAAGGACTACAGTGTCTATGGAAGCGCGGCCAGCTTCTCGATCGAGGATGGCAGGATAATGGGTCAGGTAACCCTGCCAGCATTCATCTTCAAGCCCTACGGCCTGTTCAAACTTAGAAGCATCGATGAAGCACTGGAAATACTTGAGGCCTACGTGAGCGTTGGCGGTGTCCTGAGCAACCTGGCCGGATGGAGTCCTGATAAGGATGCCCGACCCCTATGCGCCGCCTCCACATTCGACTTTAGGTCCGCCAGAATAACGAGCGTTAAACTGGCTTACATGGTGTCTCGGGGAGGCTACCTAATCCCGGTCTACGTCCTCAAGGGCTACACCGACGG
>WAQG01000150.1 GCA_015520395.1 Candidatus Geoarchaeota archaeon | reverse complement strand
TGATTGTGCTGACCACTACCGGCTTTCAGAGTTAAGTGGGGTGGACTTTGTCGGAATGTTTCCCAGACGTTTCCGCTATGTGACGTTACATGACGGTAAGTAACGGAATGGAGGAAATGCGGGAGGGAGATGAGGATGGAAACCCGAAGCCTAGCCAACCCTCTAACCACAACACCAGCAGACATAACAGCCAACACCCAATACACACCAACAAGACACTCACCACACCCCATCAACAAACCCTCATGGGCAGATGCAACTATTGTGTTTCATTGATTTTGGGGTCTGTACGTTTGGATCGTTGGTAACCGTTAAGTTTAACATAGGTGTTCTTTTTGCCTCTAGTGAGGCGGAGCGGTTTGAGCGTTACCGTTAGGCGGACCAGGATTAAAGCCCTTCAAAAATTCTTCACACCGAAGACTGTAGCCATAATCGGTGCCTCCGCCACCCCCGGCAACGTGGGCAACATACTCTTCAGGAACTTTATAAGTGGCAAGTTTAAGGGAAGGGCCTACCCCGTCAACCCGAAGTACAAGGAGATACTTGGGAGGAAGTGTTACAAGTCTGTGAAGGAGCTGCCCGAGAAGATAGACTTAGCTGTCATTGCGATACCCGCCCCAGCCGTCCCAAAGGTCGTCAGGGAGTGCGCCGAGGTCGGGATAAAAAACATAGTGATTCTCAGCGGGGGCTTCAAGGAGACGGGGCCCGAGGGGGCTAAGCTGGAGGAGGAGGTCGTCAGGATCGCTCGGGAAAACAACATAAAGATAATCGGGCCCAACTGCGTCGGGATCTACGACTCGAGAAGCGGGGTCGACACCCTCTTCCTACCAACAACCAGGCTTAGAAGAGCCAAACCTGGGGGGCTCGCCTTCCTATCCCAGAGCGGCGCCTTTCTCGCCTCTATAATGGATCTGGCGGCGGCCATCGACATAGGGTTCTCGAAGGCCGTGAGCTATGGGAACAAGTGTGATGTGGATGAGGCCGACCTGATAGAGTATCTCCTCTACGACGAGGACACCCAGGTCATTGCAGCCTACATCGAGGGGCTGGACCCCGGCGAGGGAAAGAAGTTCATGGAGGTGATAAGCAGGGTTGTCGCCCACAAGCCTGTCATAATAGTGAAGGGTGGTAAAAGCAGGATGGGTGGGAAGGCCGCCGCATCCCACACCGGATCCCTCGCAGGCTCCTACAGGATCTTTAAGGCGGCCTTGAAGCAGGCTGGCGCGATCGAGGTTAAGGGGTTCCAGGAGATGTTCGACGTTGTCAAGGCCCTGGCCAACCAGCCCCTGATGCGTGGAAACAGGCTGTTTATACTGACGAATGGGGGTGGCCTTGGGGTCATGATGGCTGACGCGGCCGACGAAAACGGCTTCGAGGTTCCCGAACTCTCTGAGGATCTTCAAAGGAAGCTTAGGGAGAGGTTCCCACCATACTTCATAACCCACAACCCCGTGGACGTCACGGCCAACGGGACGGCGGAGCACTACGGCTACGCCCTGGACGTTGTTCTGCCGAGCGGCGAGGTTGATGGCGTTGTTGTTGGGATCCTCTTCCAGACGCCAGCCCTTGGGATCGAGGTGGTAGATAACCTTATAATGGCTAAGAGATTTGGAAAGCCGATAGTCGTGGTGAGCATAGGCGGCGAGCTTAGTCGCCAGATCTCGAAGATGCTGGAGGTTGAGGGGATCCCGGTTTACGAGTCCCCTGAGAGGGCTATAAGGGCCCTCGCAACCCTTAGGGACTACGCCAGGATTAAGGAGAAGTTTGGAGGTGGGTCGTCTTGAGGGAGCCTAGGGATAGGGTTCTGGAGATACTCAACACCGCCCGGAGGGCGGGCAGGAACTGGCTGTTGGAGCATGAGGCTAAGGAGGTCTGCAGCCTCTACAGGCTGCCGGTTACAAGGCTTAGGCTTGTCAGAACCCCCGAGGAGGCCGTTAAGGCGGCTGAGGAGATAGGGTACCCGGTAGTCCTGAAGATAGTGTCGCCCCAGGTCATCCACAAGTCCGATGTCGGCGGCGTGAAGCTAGGCCTCTCAAGCCCGGATGAGGTCGTCGGGGCCTTCAGGGAGATAATCGATAATGTGAGGAGACATGTCCCAAACGCCGAGATCACGGGCATACTGGTCCAGGAGATGGCCCCCCAGTCCACCGAGGTGATAATAGGCGTCGTTAACGATCCCCAGTTTGGGCATACGGTGATGTTTGGGCTTGGCGGCGTCTTCGTGGAGCTCTTTGAGGACGTCAGCTTCCGGGTCACCCCACTCACCAGGAGGGATGCTGAGGAGATGGTGAGGGAGGTTAAGGCCTACAGGATACTCAGGGGCTATAGGGGGCTCCCGCCCGCCGACATAGACGCCATAATAGACGCCCTGCTCAGGGTCTCCATGATGGTCGAGGAGAACCCGGAGATAGATCAAATGGATTTAAATCCCATTATGGTGTATGAAAAGGGTCTGAAGGTGGTTGACGCCAGGATAATCTTCAAGTAGCTTCGGTGGATGGGCGCCATGAGCCTCGAGGAGATAAAACACCTGGAGAGGAAGCTTGATGAGCTTAAGGCTGAGTACACACAGGCCGAAGAGGAGGTTCAAAGGCTCCTTGAGAAAAGGGCGGAGCTCGTCAGGAAGAATAGGAAGTTGAGGGCGGAGGTCAGGGAGCTTAGGGAGAAGCTGAAGGCTGAGCGTGAAAAACTCCAGCAGCTTAGGGCGGAGCTTGAGAAGTTCGCAGTGGAGAAGGGCAGGCTGAGGGAGGAGAGGAGCAGGCTTCTAAGGTCGCTGAGGCAGCTTGAGAGGAAGGTTAGGGAGGATGAGAGCCAGCTTAAAAGCGAGCTTGAGAGGCTGGAGTGGATCCAGCAGACAACCCCCCTGCCCGTAAGGGAGGAGGAAGAGCTGATAAGGAGGATCGTGGAGCTTGAGAAGAAGCTGTTGATCCATAGCGAGATAAAGCAGCTGAAGACCATGAGTGAGGAGGCTAGGGAGAAGCTCAGGCAGATGAACGAGAGGAGGAGGGAGGTCATCGCAGAGCTTGAGGCGACCAGGGAGAGGATAGGGGAGCTTAAGAGGCAGATAGGCTCAAGGGTCGAGGAGATCCGCAGGAACAGCGAGGAGATCGACCAGCTCATGAAGAAGACGTTCGAGGCGGCCCAGAGGGCCGACGACCTCAGGAGGGAGTACAGGGAACTGAGGGACAAGCTGGTCGAGCTAAGGCTTCAGAGGAGAAGGGAGCTAGCCAAGGAGAGGGAGAAGAGGGAGGCAAAGATCGAGGAGGAGCTGTTCGCCAAGGCCTACGAGAAATACCAGAGGAGGGAGAAGCTAGACTTCTGGGAATACTACGTCCTCATAAAACGAGGCATAATAAAAATAGAGGAATGATCAATAAAATGACTTTTTAGAAGTAATCAGCGCCTCCGGCAACTCTGGGGCACACACCAGCTGACGCCCTGCCATAGATGATCAGCGTAACTCTCCAAATTATCAGCCGAATTCCTCGACATAGGGTCTACAAAGCGGCATGCCCTTGGAAAATCCGCAACGTAGATAACATCAATGCTCTTTGTATTGTTACTATCAAAGAACTCTAGAACCAGGTCTACCTCTCTGGCAGCAAGAGACGTCTGGTAGATCTCCGAGGTCATAGTGAGAGAAAGTATCGTTTCTACCGTTACATATTCATATGATGCACCGATTTTCACATAGAAACCAGCCTGATGTCTCCAGCGCCCCCTCACTTCAACCTCACTTTCAATCGGCCATTTCAGAACCCGCGGACTAGTGTCGTTGTACAATGGATGTTTTTCTTTAGCGAAGCAGGGTGCACAATAGTTACCGTAGTGATCGGGGATGTATCCTGTTAGCCCAGGGAACTTATCCAGTGGTAGAATTGCATGGATATACACCTCTAGACAGAAGATGGCAGACACTGGCACAAGCTCTCTCCACAATTTCTCCTCAACATCGATAACGACAGCGTATCCAAGCGTCCGGTCTCCGATTAACGGTGAGCCCCTTATTGGCCCATGTTTGGCATAGCCAGTATGTGAGAATCCTGTGTCGAACGTGTTTGTGAGGCCTCCGATTACCGTAGTGACCCTTACGCTTGCCGAGAAGCTTAAGGTCGTCCTTAGCGTGAATGCAATAGAGGCTTTCGAGTAGCCTCCACCATACTTTATGCCATAATACTCAAAGACAGGTATGTCCACCGTGTATTGGACAGAACCTAATTCGAGATGCGCCTCGAAAGGGTTGCAGAGCACGATGCCGCCCGTCCAGAATTCGGTATTCGGTTCTGTGGTTCCGGATACGTGCTCGGCTATTGAAACCTCCTGTAAGTCGAGATAGTTAAGATACACCCTTACCGTGTGTTCATCAATGTAAAACACAGTGCTATTTATATATTGATTATAGTAGTCCAGTAGCGTTTGAGTATAATTTGTATAATAGTTGCATGCTGTCTGATTGTAAAGTGGGCTCGTCTCATTGCATATAGGGTTTGCTATACTTGGAAGCACCTTTTCTAAGTTATCAATTATCATCTCCCTCTCCTTCTCGTTAATTAACCTGAAATACTCATCCTTACTCCTGTTATAGACGTTAAGATAGCCGGTATCGTCTGGAGACACCTCGTAGTAAAGGGTGCCCCACCAAAGCTTTTCAACCGTAATTTCCCCATTTTCAGTGATATTAACCTCAGGATAGATAGCAACTATTAAAATGGGAGTAATGTAGTCTCCCGGGATTTGAAGGACGTATTCGATGTGCGCATAGAACGTCCCATTTCCATAGGCCTCGAGCACGGCCTGTCCACGGCCGAAAAGTGTGAAGTTCCATTCGTTATTAGAGTACTTATAGCCATATATGTACACAGAGGTGTTTTGGGCGGATGCGTACCCCTTATAATGCCCCGTCTCGTTTAATTGAGGCACATAAACATAGACATCATGATACCACTGATAACTCTGCACCCCCCTCACTGTCATAAACGGTGAATACATTAGCGCTAAGGCAATTACCATCAAGCTGATTATAATGAGTGTAGCTTTTCTCCACACTGCATGATATTTATAGGGCATAGAAGTATATAAATCTAAACTTTTTTAAATCAATAAAAATTAATAATTTAAGATTTTATCAATAAATTTAATAGGTTAGACCAAAGAGATAATATCATAAATACATTAACCATACAATTTAATATTGGTAGGGATGAGTTGTGGGTTTCTATATCTGGTTTATTAAGGCTGACAAGCTGCCTTAGCGTGCATCATAGTCATACAGATTTTGTTAAGCTTAATGTTTTCAACTACGGCAAGTTTGAAGTCATGGGTTGGTGGGGTCAGGTTAAGCTGATTAGGGTTTTGCCCTTATTTTGTGA
>WAQG01000149.1 GCA_015520395.1 Candidatus Geoarchaeota archaeon | reverse complement strand
TTTCTATACTAGAGCAGATAAGGGATTAGGCGCCAGGACTTGGAGGGATGGTAGAAGGCCGTGCACAGCGTGATGGTTAGAGGTATATATTCAACCGCCCTGACATCAATGCTACTTAACAGTGGGTTTAAAATTGCGCGACCCTCACGCAGGATATCCGAAAGGCTCAAGATAGAGCCGAACAAGGATGCCTGGGACGTGTTCATAGAGTCCAACCCCGGTTCCTTCGGGGTTAAAGTTTACGGATCAAAGGAAGCGTTTAACAAGGTTCTAGGACTCATCTCCCGGACGGGCTACGCTGTGGTCTGCAAGTCCCTAGTACCGGTTGGAGGATGCTATGCTGGCAGGGTCGTTGAAGTGAAGGAGAACAAAAGCTACGTCGATACCGGAGAGTTCATCGGCGTTCTGCCGGGGCTCTACGAAGAGGGGGAGATGTTGCTGGTATCCACCGCCAGACCTACATGTAGAGAGCCGCCACCATTAATAGAAGGTGTTGTGGTTTCAGGAAGATATGCCATTGTGGGCCAGGGGCTCCATCCCAGGGTTCCTGAAGGGGCCGATAGGCAGGCTGCCCTCCAGCTGAGTAGACTTGCAACCTCGATGTCCAGGGCTGGCTGGGGTGTTCAGTTTCTGAGAACAGCCCTCTACACCGACCTCTCAGAACTCATGAGGGAGGTTAACCTGCTTTACGAGGTGGCTGAAAAGATGCTGGAGGTCGAGGTGGAGGAGCCTGGGGTTTTGAGGGATGGCCTCTACATGGCTAAGATACACTACTCGTTTAAGGATAAGAAGGTGCTTGACGAGGCCCGCGGAAAGGTCGTCCCAACGGTTTTCGGGCATCACTACATGCGTTCACTAGGGCAGAGCACCGCCCCCTTGATAGAGTTTGCCGAGAGATTGGTGAGCAGGGGCCTCAACTGGGAGGAGCTGGGCATCGAGATGATCCGAAGCTACATCTCTACGAACTACAACATAGGGATGATGATTAAGATAAGGCACTATAAGCCCGATGGAAGCTACATCGACCTGACCCCTGGACGAATAATAGGCATAAGCGAGGATAGGCTGGAGCTTAAGGTGCACAGGGTGATGAGGGGGGCTGGCGGATACTATGATGGGATAATGGCCCCAAAGGAGCCCGGCGACTACGCCATATCGACTTACAGGCTTGGGGAAATGAGGTCTGAGACTAGGTATTATAGCTCTATGGGGAGGCTTAAGGGGATATACGTCAACATATCAACGCCGGTCGAGTTTGGATGGAACTACATAAACTACGTGGATTTAATGATAGATGTTGCGAAGACGGCGGACGGGGAGGTTCTGATACTAGACGTAGAGGAGCTTGAGAACGAGGTTGAGGCCGGGAGAATCCCCCAGGAGCTTGCGGTTAGAGCCCTAAGGCTCGCGGAGAAGACCGCTGAGGAGCTCAAAAGGGTCTCATAAGCCTATAGATCTCCTCGCACAGCCCCTCGTTCCCTGCAGCTATGAACGCTATCCTCTTCTCACCCGTCAATGGAAGATCGTCGAGGGTTGGCGGGCTAACAACCCTCACACACCCACCGGCAGTTTTGACCAGGTAGAGGGATGGGGCAACGTCAAAGACCCTCAGCCTCGGGACGAGGTCAACAAACGCGTCGAGAAGACCTACCGCAACATAGGCGGTCTCCAACGCAGCCGACCCAAAAAGCCTGGGGTAGCCAACCCGCTTCAGAACCCTCAAAGCCCTGGCCCCATACTCGTCAGGATTCAGAAGCTCCTTCAGTTTCAAGAGTATTGATACATACGCCCTCTCTAAGGCTGTTGTCCTTGACGGAGATGCCGCCTTTCCATTTATGTACACCTGGCCCCCACGTGAGTATATCATGACTCCCCGAACCAGATCCATGACACCGGCGGCAACTATGTTCCTGAACTCGGGGCCTTCGGCAACGGCTATCGAGGAGCTGTAGAAGGGTATTCCCTTGATCGCATTTCTGCTTCCGTCCAGCGGATCCAAAACCACGACGCTGCCCCCTTCACCCATCCTGATACGCCCTGACTCCTCACTCACAAGGAGGCCATCAAACCCAAGGTTTTCGAGGGCCTTAACAGCAGCCCTCTCGGCCAGTAGGTCGACCCTAAATGTGTCATCGTTGAACGGGTTTGTCGCCACCCAGACAGCCCTCTCGGCAACGGGGAATCCGGCCACAGCCCTTCTAATAGATTCAAGCACGTCGAGAACTATCCTCTCAGCCTCACTCTGATCCATGCCAACCTCATCCGTTAAACAATGCCAGCTCTAATAAACCTCACCAGAGATAGGAGTGGAGTATAAACAACGTGAAAACGACGCCTAAGTAGGGGCTGGTATACTTGAAGAGAATCCACGCATGGCGTTTGGAGGGCCTTGCAAGCAGCCAGAGGCTCAAGGCCACCACACCGACGTTCAGAGCCAGCAAAACGAGGTTTTCTACCAAGCTGAAACCCAGCCCATATGCTATGGCATGGGAGAAGATGGCCAGGAAAAGGGACGTAGAGGCTATGCACCTTATAGCAGTGCTCTCCCTGACAACCACGGGGAGCATGGGAACTTTGGCTCTCTCATAGTCCTCCTTAAACCTGAGGGCAAGGCTCCATATGTGGACGGGCGTCCAGGCGACTATGAGCATTGCCATGAATAGCGGGGTGAAATCTATTAGCGAGCCCGTCATCGCCGACCACGTCACCAGGACGGTCGCCCCACCCGAGGGGGAGCCAATTATTATATTGATCGGGTTCCGCCTCTTGAACAGGGCACTGTATATAACTATGTTGTCGAAGACTCCGAACAGAAGCCAGAAGACGCTCCAGACCACCCTGGTAAGAGCGGCAAGGATAACGGCTATGATGACAAGGAAGACGCCATAATACAGTGCTTTTTCAGGCGGCCTTATCATGCCAGCTGGGATAGGTCTCCGCCTGGTTCTTTCCATAACCGCATCTATGTCCCGGTCTATATAGCAGGTGATTGCGTTGGCCCCCATAGACCCGAACATAACTGAGAGGGTTGAAAGCAGAAGGATGGAAAGATCACCGTACCCCTCGAAAAGCGCAACCATCCCTGACGCCAGCGCAACATAGGTTAATAGGAACACCAGCCTGGGCTTAGTAACCCAGATGTACTCAATCATTTTCACTCGAAGCTTCAGGATCGAGGTAGAAATACTTTGCTCAAAAATCTAGATTGCCCAGGGCGAAACGCCTCTAAAATACCTGGGCTGTTTAAGGTTAGGTGGTGCGGGGGGTGGGATTCGAACCCACGCAGCGCTAACGCACAGGGTCCTAAGCCCTGCGCCTTTGACCTGGCTCGGCCACCCCCGCTTCATCTAAGGTATATGGAGTAAGGGATAAAATACCTTACTCCACAACGACTTCACATCGACGGCTGTGGTGCTTCTCTTTTAGCTTTCTTAAGGATATGCGAATAAAGTTATTAGGGGCTTCTGTTAGAGGTTACTCGATTGAACATGATTGCAAATGTGCTTGTTACCACTAAGGCCGGGATGCTTGACAGGGCTGTTGAGGACATATCTAAGATATCGGAGGCCAGGATTATAAAGAGGCTGCTTGGACGTTACGACGTCATAGCCGTTGTCGATGCCGAGGATATTGAGAGGCTTGGAGAGATAGTCTTAGAGATCAATAGGAGCCCGGCGGTTCTTTCAACCGACACCCTAATTTCCTTCAAGTTCTGGGGGGAGCTTGGCAGGGATTTTGCCGCAGTGATACTGATAAGGCTTACTGAGCCTGAGGAGGGTGAGAAGACGGCTGAGGATATCTTGAAGCTGGAGGGGGTTAAGGCCGTGGCTCTCGTGTTCGGTTCCGCCGACGCCATAGCGTTTATCAGTGACTCTGATACTAGAGCTATTACTAGGCTGGCTAAGCAGGTGCATTCGATAAGGGGGGTCTTTAGGACAGAGACCCTAGTCGTGTTTTAAAATCCCCTCTTTTCTCAGGATCGACTTCGCCGCTATTATTCCCGAGGCTGACGACTGGACGAGGCTTCTGGTTATGCCCGCCCCGTCCCCAATCATGTAGAGGTTCTTTATCTCGGTTTCGAGATCCGAGTTCAGCTTTATCCTTAGGGAGTAGAACTTTGCCTCAATCCCGTAGAGCAGCGTGTAATCGGAGTTGACGCCCGGCGCTATCTTGTCTAGAGCCTCAAGCATTTCTAGTATGTTCTTCAGGAATCTGTAGGGCAAGACGAAGCTAAGATCGCCTGGGACGGCCGTCTGGAGGGTTGGCCTCACAGGGTTTCGCTCTATTCTCTGGGGAGTTGACCTTCTCCCCCGCTTTAGGTCTCCAAGTCTCTGAATTATAACACCCCCGCTAAGCATGTTTGCAAGGCGCGCTATGTATTTTCCAAATGCTATCGGCTCTTTGAACGGCTCGGTAAACTTGACGTTCACAAGTAGGGCGAAATTCGTGTTCTCAGTCTTTTTTGAGACAAAGCTCTGCCCATTTACCATCAAGACATCCTCATACG
>WAQG01000148.1 GCA_015520395.1 Candidatus Geoarchaeota archaeon | reverse complement strand
ATCTCCAGAAGTGCCACAGCACCCATGCACCGATGAGTGCAAAACTGGATTTGGATATAACCTTATCGTGAGGGCATGAAAAATATGGGGATGACATGGCTCGTCCTGACGCATCTATACGTGCTGCACAGCACGATTCACCACGGTTAATTGTGGTCTGAAAGACCCACATACATTTTTTTGCTGCCCCTCGGCTAGGTACATATTGTATAATGGGGTTATATGGGCGTTCAATTGATATAAAGTCTAAATAATTATTCGTTATATTGTATCTTAACACGTTCTATGGCTGATCGACAATTGGAAGCATCGCATAACCATCTAATAAAATATAAAATAATGTTTATATATGTTGGCTGTACTCATATTTAACTGACAGCCATGTCTACCAAGAAGCTTAAGGCAATTTCTAGAACAGCCATCATCGGAATAATAATAGTCATAATAATTATCGCGATAGGCGCTGCCTGGTTCCTAACCCAGCAGGCCGGCCCCGCCACAACAACCACAACAACCACCACAACCCCGCCACCCACCACCTCGCCAACAACGACAACAACGACCACGGGGATCCCGTATGGCGGGAAGATCCTTGTGGGGATGACGGTCTCGCTTAAGGGGAAGTTCGCCCATGAGGGGGACCTGGCGCTTAAGGGTGTTCAGGTGGCCATAAAATGGATAAACGACCATGGCGGCATAGTGGTCGGCGGGAAGAGGTATGAGCTCGAGCTTAAGTACTATGATGACGAGAGCAGCTCTGACCGTGTGCCGGAGCTATACAGCAAGCTGATAGAGGAGGATAAGGTCCAGTTCCTGTTGGCTCCATACTCCTCAGGCCTAACCAAGGCTGCGGCCCCCGTCGCTGAGCAGCATAAGGTCATAATGGTGAGCCACGGTGGTGCTAGCAACACGATCTTCCAGCAGGGCTACAAGTACGTTGTTCAGACCCTGAGCCCGGCAACATCGTATCTCAGGTCTGTCGTTGAGCTGCTTGCAAACACCGGCGACAAGGACATCAAGATAGCCCTAATATATGAGAACGCCCCATTCGCCTCAACCGTTGCCAAGGGAGCTAAGGACGCCATCCAGGAGTTCGGGCTGCAACTAGTCTACGAGAAGCCCTACGAGAAGGGCTCTAAAGAGTTCACCTCGATAATCAACGAGGCTATGGCTGCGGGGGCGAACGTGCTGCTGGGCGGCGGGCACTTCGAGGATGGCGTGGCGCTCGTCCAGCAGGCATGGCAGCTGAAGTGGAAGCTCAAGGCTATAGCGATACTCGTCGCCCCAACGCTCCCCCAGTTCTATGAGCAGCTCCAGGAGGCGGCCGAGAACGTCATGGCCCCCGCTCAGTGGGAGAAGGGCGTGACCTACAGCCCTGAGGCCGCCAGCAAGCTGGGCATCGAGTGGTATGGCCCCACAAACGAGGAGTTCCTTTCAATGTATAAGGAGATGTTTAATGGCGAGGAGCCCGACTACCACGCCGCCGAGGCGGCCGCCGCCATACTCCACCTTGCTAAGGCCATCGAGACGGCTGGCAGCCTTGATACTGACGCCGTCAGGCAGGCGTTCAACCAGGTTCACATAATGACCTTCTTCGGCGAGCTCAAGATAGACCCTGAGACCGGGCTTCAGATCGGCCATAAGATGATCGTCGTTCAATGGCAGAATGGGGAGAAGAAGATCATCTGGCCTACTGAGGCCGCTGAGGCCGAGCCTGTCTATCCAGCCAGCAACTGGTGGGGAGAATAAGCCTTTATACATATAATCCAACCCTTTTTTCTAGTTGAGAGGGGTTTGGGATGGACGTCTCGATACTGGCCATAAATGTTGTGAGCGGGCTTATGTGGGGGTGTGTTTTAGGGGTTGCGGCGATAGGTCTCACACTCCTCTGGGGTGTAATGAAGGTTGTTAACCTCGCGCATGGCGAGCTCCTCCTCCTCGGCGGTTACGCCATAGCCTGGCTCTATGTGACTTATGGGTTGAACCCCTTGGTGGGGGCTTTAGCCGCCCTGGCCATCGGCGTCGCGGCTGGCGCTGCGATTTACTGGGCTCTCCTTCACAAGCTTGTCGGCAAGGTCGACATAATAACTCTGAGGATTGAGATGTCCACGCTCCTGATGATGTTCGCCTTAAGCATAGCGCTCTACAATGTGTATAGTCATGTAACGAGGAGTGAGCCTCGGGGGATAGGGCTTTGGCATGTTGGCCCAACCTCGGTGGTCAAGTTCGGCCCGGTCGCCGTACAGATGAACCACCTCTTCGCCGCAGTGCTGGCGTTGTTCATTACTATTGCAGTCCACCTGTTTCTCACTAGGACGATGGTGGGTAAGGCTATTAGGGCTGTGATGCAGGACTCTCAGGCGGCTGCCCTGGTCGGGATAGATCCCGTCAAGATAAAGATGTTCACCGCCATGCTGGCGATAGGGGTGACGGCCCTCTCGGGCTTCCTGGTCCTTCTCTACGAGTCCTCGATAATCCCAGGGACGGCCTATAAGTACGCGCCCCTCGGCTTTGTGATAGTGGTTCTGGGCGGGCTGGGGAGCATACTCGGCTCCTTCATAGGCGGGGTCATAATAGGGGTTGTTTACGGGTTGTCGAAGGTCATAGTGGCGGAGCTCTATTCGCCAATGGCAAGCGACCCAATAGCCCTCTCAACAGCCTTCGTGATACTCGTCCTCGTCCTGCTCTTCAAGCCTGAGGGCCTCTTTGGGAGGAGGTGACGCCCGGTGTCCAGGGCTCCAGGCTACCTCAAGAGCCCCACCCTCCTCCTAATAGTGGTGGTCGTGGCATACATACTGGGCGAGAGACTGGCCGGCCTGATGACCCTCGACGCCCTCATGCTCTTCATGTACTTCCTGGGGATAGCCGCTGCCCTTAACATAATCATGGGGTTCGCCGGCTACGTCAGCTTCGGCCACGCCGTCTTCCTCGGGATAGGCGCCTACACATACATACTCCTCGTCTACTTCGTCCCGACCATGAACAGCCTCCAGAAGATGGGCGCGGGCCTCGGAGTCTTCGCCGTGGCCGTGGTGGCGGGCCTAGCGGCAGCCGCCGTAGCTGCGACCATAGGGGCTGTCGTCTTGAGGCTGAGGGGCGCGTTCTTCGCGATAGCGACGATAGGCCTGGACTTCGCCGCCCTCTACATAGTTAAGGGGGTTGTCCCAACCCTGAATCCGGAGCAGTTCTATGGCGCCCAGGTCATCCTGCCGTCCTGGGCAATCGTCCCTAAGGAGGATGTGTTTAACGCGATGCTGCTCACCTTCCTCCTGGTAATCTTGACCAACTATGCGGTTAGGAGGTCGGGGTTCGGGATGGGCCTACTGGCGATTAAGGAGGATGAGGATGCGGCCGAGGTTCTCGGAGTGCCCACGGCAAAGTACAAGACGATAGCCTTCACGTTGAGCGCCTTCTTCACCGGAATGCTCGGTGCCATCTTCGCCCTTAATGGCGGGGGTGTAGATGAGGGGATATTCCACCTCGGCCACTCGATAAACATGATCGTGATGATAGTGATCGGCGGGCTCGGCACGGTCTCGGGCCCGATCGTGGGCGGCATAATATATTACTGGCTCTACGACCTCCTCCTAATACATTATCCCGGCCTGAACCTCGTCATCCTGGGCATAATAGTTGGCCTGGTCGTACTCTTCGCCCCTGAGGGGATAATAGGTATCCTAAGGAAGCTAACCTTCCAGGGGGTGAGGCTGAGGGAGCTCCTTGAGTAGGTGGGGGTGGTTGGCATGGTGAACGTGATACTTGACCTCAAGAACGTCACTAAGAGGTTCGGAGGACTTGTGGCGGTCGATGAGGTGAGCTTTAGCGTTAGGAGGGGGGAGATCCTCGGGTTGATAGGGCCTAATGGCGCTGGGAAAACAACGCTTTTCAACGTCATAACAGGGGTGTATAAGCCTGAGGGCGGGCGGGTCATCTTTAAGGGCGTGGATATAACAGGGATGCCGGCCCACAGGATAGCTAAGATGGGGATCGCGAAGACCCACCAGATAGTGAAGCCCTTCAACGACATGACCGTCCTTGAGAACGCCATGATAGGGGCCCTCTTTGGGAAAAGATCTGGGAAGATCGGGATGGGTGAGGCCAGAGAAGTTGCTCGCCGGATGGTCGAGTTCGTTGGGCTGGGCGAAAAGGCCAACCACCTCGCATCCCAGCTGACCCTACATGAAAAGAAGCTTCTTGAAATTGCGAGGGCCCTGTCGGCCGAGCCGGAGCTCCTGCTCCTCGACGAGGCCCTCGCTGGCCTGAACCCCAGGGAGATTGAGGAGAGCCTTGGGTTGATAAAGAGGGTGAATGAGGAGATGGGTGTCACGATAATAATGGTTGAGCACGTGATGCACGCGGTCATGAACATAGCTGAGCGTATAGTCGTCCTCCACTATGGGAGGAAGATCTCGGAGGGCTCGCCGGAGGAGGTAGCCAACGACCCTGAGGTCATAACGGCTTATCTTGGAGACCCATCCCTAGCCCTAAGATTTGTCCGGAGGAGGGGGGCGTGACGGACAGCAAAGTCTTCCTTGAGCTTTCAGGGATAGACGCGGGCTACGGGGAGTCCCAGGTTCTATGGAACGTCAGCCTTAGGGTGGTTGAAGGAACGATAACCGTGCTCCTGGGCAGCAATGGTGCTGGGAAGACCACTACCTTAAGGGTGGCCACAGGAGTGCTCAAACCCTGGAGAGGCTCGGTCAAGTTCAGGGGACTCGACGTAACCAGGCTGCCCGCCCACAGGAGGGCCGCCCTGGGGCTGGTGATGGTTCCTGAGGGGAGGAGGCTGTGGCCCCAGTTGACAGTTTACGAGAACCTTGAGCTCGGGGCCTATACCAAGAGGGCAAGGGAGAGGTTCGATGAGAACCTGAAGCTGGTCTACGACCTGTTTCCAAGGCTTAGAGAAAGGAGGAACCAGCTTGCCGGGACGCTGAGCGGTGGGGAGCAACAAATGCTGGCTATAGGGAGGGCACTGATGGCGTCGCCCAGCCTCCTGCTCCTCGACGAACCCAGCCTGGGACTCGCCCCAAAACTCGTGATAGACATGATAAACGTCATTAAGAGGCTTAGGGACGAGGCAGGCTTAACGGTGCTCCTCGTGGAGCAGAACGTCCACATGGCCCTACAGATCGCCGATTACGGCTACGTGATTGAGCAGGGAAGGATAGTCCTCGAGGGGGGCAGGGAGAGGCTCGAGGGGAGTGAGAGGATAAAGAAGGCCTACCTCGGGCTATAGGTGAAGGGCATGTTGGAGGGCGTCAGGATACTCGACTTTTCAAGGGTTCTGGCGGGGCCTATAGCCACCATGGTTTTGGGCGACCTGGGCGCGGAGGTCATCAAGGTTGAGCCACCGGCTGGCGACGAGACGAGGAGTTGGGCCCCCCTGGTGGATGGGGAGAGCGCCTACTTCATGAGCATAAACAGGAATAAGAGGAGCATTATCATAAACCTTAAGACCGAGGCTGGCAGGGAGGTTGCTAGAAGGCTGATTGAGGGGAGCGATGTCATAATCGAGAACTTCAGGCCTGGGGTCGCCGACTCCCTCGGCATAGGCTACAGCAAGGCACGTGAGATCAGGCCAGACATAATTTACTGCAGCATCAGGGGCTTCGGATCCAGGAGCCCTTACTCCGGGAGGCCTGCCTACGACCTCATCCTTCAGGCGATGAGCGGGCTCATGATGTGCACGGGGGAGGAGGGGAGGCCGCCGGTCAGGGTTGCCTTCGCCCTCTTCGACATAATTGCGGGCCTCATAGCAGCTAACTCCATCCTTGCAGCCCTCATCGAGAGGGGCAGGACAGGGAGGGGGAGGCGTATAGAGGTCTCCCTTTACGACAGCGCAATCTTCGGAATGAGCTACATAGCAATGATATATCTCATGACCGGGAGGATCCCGCCCAGGATGGGGTCAGCCCACCCATCGATAGTCCCATATCAGGCCTTCAAGTGCGGGGATGGGCGATACATAGCCGTCGCCGCAACGAATGAGAGGTTCTGGTCCAGGCTCTGCAAGGCCTTGGGCCTAGAGGAACTCATAGACGACCCCAGGTTCAAAACGAATGTCGACAGGGTTAGGAACAGGAACGCCCTTATCCCCATCCTAGAGGAGGTGTTCTTGAGGCGGGACAGGGATGAGTGGGTTGAGCTGCTTCGTAAGGCTGGCGTCCCATGCGGCCCGGTGTATGAGCTTAACGAGGTATTTAATGATCCCCACACGGCGGCTTCAGGGGTGCTGGGCTCGGTTAAGCACCCAACTCTCGGAAGAGTCACACAACTCCTATTTCCAGCACTTATAGATGGGAAACGTCCACAGCCTTCGCTTCCACCACCCATTAAAGGACAGCACAGCTCCGAGATACTTAAAGAGCTGGGATACTCCGATGTCGAGATAGAACACCTCCTAAAATCCGGCGCAGTTTGCTGTAAATAGATTATCCTCAACCCACGGCTCTCGTAGAGAAATAGCTGATGCATCCTCATGTATATACACGATACTTTAAATACCCTCCAAATATTATATGAGGAGATATCTAGGTTGGGTAATGACGCCTATGGTTCAGTGAGCTTAGCAGTCATTAGCTTGATGTTTTATTGGAGGGATACTCACCTCATGAGTTCTCTCGAAGGGGGGCTGAGCGGCATACATTTCGCGACCTATCCCCCATGAGCTATAAACTCTAATAGCCTTCCAGTGTTTAACGGGCCTTTCTATCACTCTTCCGATAGAACCATGATGTGGTGGGTATCCTTTTTATGGAGTTGAAGCAATGTTAGACGAATAGATATTCTAGCTTAGCCTTAATACTAAATTTTAAAAGCCTTTAGAGATTCATATCTCATGTCATGGCGCTTTCAAATAGTCTCTTAACAGATGCTATATTTACGGCGGGCTTCCTGGCATACATCCTTGGGATCGTGGGGCTTACCAAGATCCTCTACTCGTGGATGAGGAGTAGGGGCCTTCCCCATAGGGTTTCGGTTTACTATAACCGTAAGGTTGTCCACATGCTTGCTGGCGGCGTTATGGCTCTCCTAACCCCACATGTCTTCACAAGCTACGTCATGCCCCTCATCGCCTCCCTACTCCTTGCAGCCCTCCTCTACATACCACACAGGACGGGTCGCCTCCTCTACTGGTTCCAGGTTGAGGACAACATCTTCGAGGTGAACTTCTGTATCGGCTGGGGTCTCAGCGTTGCAGCCCTATGGATAGTCCTAAACGACCCATTCAAAGCCGTGGTTCCGGCAATGTTCATAGCATTTGGGGACGCGGTTACAGGGCTTGTCCGAAACACGGTCTTCAGGCGTAGAACCAAGCACTGGCTGGGGAATCTAGCAATGGTAGCGGTTGTGGTGCCCCTCGGGCTGCTCTACGCGGGGTTTCCCGGGCTGGCTGCAGGAGTCGTGGCTTCAGTTGTTGAGCGCTACGAGTTCCCACCGATCGATGACAATATACTAATAGTGGCCTCAGCTGTAGCTATAATGATGCTCTCAGGCGTGGCCACATTTTGAGGCGCTGTTCAAGGCATTCAGACAGATCGCTGCATGGCTCCAAGTCAACCCTGGAATTAGATAGAGACAGATCTGATCGTTAGGTTTTGGGTGAACTTTGGGTTTATGCGAGTTTTACCCAGTATTTTGATGCATCTCTTAAAACAACGCTCCGCTTTTTCAGCTCCTGGAATTCCTCGGGCGTGTAGGCTAGTATCTCGATGGGGATGGATGGGTCTGCGAGGAGGCGGATGAGGCGGTAGCGCTTCTCTGGAGCCATTCCTCGGAGGTTTGGCGAAACCACAATAATATCGACATCGCTACCCTCAAGCCAGTCACCCCTGGCGAAGCTCCCAAATAAGTATACCTCAACCT
>WAQG01000147.1 GCA_015520395.1 Candidatus Geoarchaeota archaeon | reverse complement strand
GATCCTCCACCCCCGCCCCTCAAGAGGGCCTTGTTAGAGGTGGTTGAGGATGATGATCTGTACGTCAGGGGTTCCAGGTATGGGGCGACCAGGGGGCAGCCCTACTTCATACGGAACATAGTTAAGTATGAGAAGGAGATCTTCGGAAGGCCCGTTGACCCCGAGGAGATAATTGTCGGGATGGGGAGCACGGAGCTGACGGCCGCCTTTATAAGGGTGCTTGTCGACCCGGGCGACGAGGTTATACTCCCCAACCCCTCCTACCTGAACTACGAGAGGCAGCTTAAGCTTGAGTCGCTTCTGAAGGTCAGGATAAAGCGTTGGAGGTTCATTAGGTGGGGAGGCTTCAACCCCAGCCTAGAGTCGCTTGAAAGGCTTGTGAGTAGGAGGACTAAGATGGTGATACTTACAACCCCGGGAAATCCGGATAGCCAGGTTCTGAGCGACGACATCGTGGAGGGTGTTCTCGACCTGGCCGAGGACTATGGCTTCTGGGTTTTGATAGACGTTGCATACAGGGGCTTCATCTACACAGACACCCCGAACTACTTCCTCCGAGCAAGGAGGGAGAGGGAGATAATCATGGCCTCCTTTTCAAAGGAGCTGAGGATACCTGGGTGGAGGCTGTCGTACGCCATAGCGGACAGGGAGCTTGTCCATGCCGTAGAGACGATGGAGCAGGCATTTAACCTCTGCCCAAACCGGCTGGTTCAGGAAACCCTCAACAGGGTGTTCAGCAACGATGAGTACTTGGCCGAGGTCAAAAAGTACATAGAGGATGGCAGGAGAAGGTATGCTAAGGTGGCTAGACTGACCTACAGGCTGTTCAGAAGGCTCATGCCGGGGATAAAGGCGTTAAGGCCCCAGGGCGGCTTCTACCTCTTCTTCAACCACAGCAGGTATGTCGAGAGCTCCAAGAAGTTCTGTGAGATGCTTCTGAAGAAATGGCAGGTTGCGTTGGCCCCAGGAGTAGACTTCGGCATGGAGGGCTGGACGAGGCTCTCCTATGCGCCGCTCTCAATGGATAGGAGAAAACTAGAGGAGGGGGTTTGGAGAATAGCGAGCTTTGTGGGGGAGCTAGGAAAGTAGTGCTATTGCGAGCTTGGCGGCCAGCACGGGATCCGAGAGTATCTTCTTTGCAACCCTCCCAACGTTTATCCCATTGGCGAGATCCACTATATCCTTCCCGTCTAGAAGCTCTGCAAGCCTGTTGAGCTCGTTGTCGGAGAGCTTCGAGATCGCCTTCATTGCTCTTAAGCTATCCCTAATTCTCTTGCCCCACCTTCCACCGACATAGAGTTTCTCATACTCTGAGAGCCTTGAGGCACTCACGTCGCCTTCGCCGATGGCGGCAACGGCCACCTCGGCGGCCATCTTGCCGCCAGCCATTGAGGAGTGGTTTCCACCGCCCGTCAGCGGGATGACTTGTCCGGCGTAGTCGCCAACGACCATAAGCCCGTTATATACAAGTTTGGGTATGAGTCCGCCCACGGGCACTGCGGCTGACTCAAATTTGAGTATCTTTGAGCCTCTAAATATGTCTGGGTGCCTGGCTATGAACCTGTCAAGCCACTCCTTGGCCCCCGGCCTCATGACACCTATCCCCACGTTAGCGGTCTTTCTTCCAGTTGGGAATATCCAAGCATAGCCCTCTGGGGCCACCTCGTTTCCAACATAGAAGTAGAGGAAACGGTCATCAACCTTGACATCGGTCATCTTGTACTGAACCGCCGGTATGAGAATGTAGTCCTTCCCCTGCGGCAGCACATCCCTCGACAGCCTGGAGGCATAGCCGCTCGCATCTATAACGACCTTAGCCTCTACGGTTACAACATCCTTGAGATCTCTTTTTACAACAACGCCCGTCACGAAACCGTCGTTAAACACGAGCTTTATGGCCGGAGACCTTATCCAAACGTCGACTCCAGCATCGGCTGCAGAGAGGGCTAGATGGTAGACGAAGCTGCGCTTGTCAAGGACGTAGCCAGGCTCCTCCCCGATCTCGACGTTCTCAGCCTTCACATACTTTGACTCGTCCGGGGCATAGACGACGAAGCCCTCCACGACATTCTCCACAAACCTTTCGCTGGGCTCGAGTCCCGACAGCCTCAGCCCATTGCTTGAGAGACCGCCGCCGCACGGCTTTCTTCCAAACTCGTTTTCTTTCTCAACAAGAAGAACCTTAGCACCCTTTTCAGCAGCCGTCCTGGCAGCGACAAGGCCCGCCGGGCCGCCGCCGACAACGACTATGTCGTAGCTACTCTTCACGAGATCCACCAACACCCTTTTCGGCCGAGGTATTTCTAAGCTTTTCGCCTTCCCTGAGCTGTGAAAGGTAAGCCTCAAGCTCCTCAAGGGCCTTATTAAGCTGCTTTAGTGTTGACTTAAGCCTGTCCTCAAGCTCCTCCACGGTCATCCTTCTCAGAATGTTCTTTGCCACAAGCTTAAGCCTCTCATAGTCCCTGACCCTTGGGAGAATTCCTGCCAGCTTCAGCCTTTTTATCCTGGAGTTGAGGGCCCTCAGCTTGATTCCAAGCCTTTCAGCCGCCTCCTCCATACTTGAGCTCTTCGCTATAGCCTCAAGAACCTCGATATCTCTGGGCGAGAGGATGTCTCGAGATGGAAGTGGGAGAAGGCCATACTCCTCAAGCACCTCCCTCACAGTCTCATTAACGACCGCGTAGAGCTCGTCGATGTCCAGGAGCAGGTAGTAGCTCGAGAAGGTCACGACCTCCACGCCAAGGGACTTAGCCGCCTGCTTAGCCCCCTCATCCGCAAACCCCTTACAGACGATCATCGGCTTAGCCTCTACGAGAAGGGCGTTTGTGTAAGCCTGCCTTATGTCGTTCACACTTATCTTCCCAGCCTTAACCTCAACGGCATACTTCTCCCCATCCGGCCCAACCGCCATGAGGTCGACCTCAGCCACCTTAGCCCCATTCACAACAATCTGTTTCCTCCGCTCAAGAACGGTATATCCAAGATTTTCGAGAAGCCTCCGAGCAATTTTCTCGCTGCTCAGCCCCTTCCTAAGCATCCTCCCCTAAATAATCCACCTAACACTATTTATCCCTTATAACAGACCCAACATCGAAAACCAACAACAAAGACACGCCTCGACACCCCCAGGCATATTACAAGGCTCATCTCCCTACCTTAAGGATGACGAATCAGGCATTACAGCTTTCACAGCAGAGCCAGCAACAGTATTAAATGGAGTCCAGCCCACCAAGTCAATGGGCAACAGGGATGTAGGGTTAAGGTCGAAACATTTATATTAATCTATACAAAAAAACATGGTGTTGAGGATGAAATTAGGCAAAATAGGTTTAAAAGGCCTTGTGGGAGCAATATTAATACTGCTTATCTCTGCGATGCCGGTACTTATAATGGCTGCATCCTCGTATGGGCTGGGCAGCCCAGCACACCAGCCAGTTAAGGAGGGTTACGATAGCGTATCTGGGGGCGAGGTTGAGGGAAAGCCTGAAATCCCTAAGGGCGAGCATTTATGTTTCAGGGCTGGGGATGTGGGGCTTAACGGGGTTAGACCTATAGATGACAATGGCTTTCTTGCGGCGTTTGTTTATACGAAGCTTGGAAGGGTGTATAGGGACGGGGGCTGGGTTGATCTGGGTTATGGTTGGAGCGTGGCCCAGCTTAGCGTAGAGGCTAAGTTAGTCGATACGCTTTCCTCAACGGGCTCAGCTGGGATTTATAAGGCCCCGATCCTCCCCAGGATACTTAGGCCTGAAACCAGGCTGTGCGTCGATGTGCCCCTGCTTCCATCGAACATAACTCTTGAGGAGGTCGCTGGAAGCGCGCCGCTGGGTGGGAAGCTTGCAGAGTTCTCCCTAGAAGGCTACAGGGGATACGTCCTGTTAAGCTATGTGGGGACGGATGAGGGGGGCTCGCTGCCATACCCGTCTATGATCATAGGCCCGCAGGACGTAACGACGCCTGAGAGGGTTCTGAACATTGCTGGCTTAGCCAGGATTGCCAGTGCCCTAGTGTTGCTGCCTATAGGAGGCAGCATGACTGTATCATTTAAAAGCAAGGCTTTTGACATGTCTGAGTACCCCACACTCCCTCTGCCATCTTGGGCTCTCTGGGCTGCCTACACGCCTCTCCTCGACTTCCCGAACGGCACCCTCCTCCTCAGATTCGTGCTCTCAAATAACACAAGCCCAGGCTATTGGTACTACGTATGGATAAACGTGTATTCCGAGAGTGGTTTTCCGCTCTACTTTGACACGGGCCAATGGGTCTACGTGGATGGAAAAAGGAAGGTTTATGTAGCCAGGGAAATAAGCCTTGAAGGTCTGGGAATAGCAGACTATCCAATTAAGGCTAGGATATGGCTAATAGGCTTCGGAGGCGAGAAAAGAATAATCGACGGCGTGATCTACGCATACGTCAACACAACAACATACCTGACAGAGTATGTGTCGATAGGCGCCCATGAGATAAAGCTATTAGGAGTATTCGGGGAGTACCCTCACTATACTAATGGAACTTACATAAGGGTGCCTAGGGTGGATCCCGCGCCAGGCCACATAGCCTATACCGGCCAGTTCACAGCGTCGTTGACTTACATATATAGTGGCCCGAGCGCCCCACCATCGACACTAACAATCTACGCATATTATGGTGGAAGGCTGATAGGCTATGCAATAGCTCCAAGAGAGTGGGATGGGGAGAAATGGGTGTATAGGTTCAACTATACCAGCTGGTACTGGATGGGAGACGCTGATAGGTCTGTTAGGGACTCCCTAATGCTCATGGGCGTAGACTCAGACATAATTATAGGGCCATTCCCGGTAGTAGGGCGCCTAATACTACCCGAAGGAGAAGCCGAAGGTGCGGTGCTACTACACCACATAGAGCTCAGGGGCATGTTAAGGCCAGAAATGAACCGGCCACTCTCAGCATTATGGACCATCTATGACATAAACTGGATGTACGTATATGTCTCAGAGAAGGGAAGACTAGCAATACGGCTAGATGTGCAAGGTGCAACGATCGGAGAGCCAACTTTGGTTATATTACTAACCCCGTATAAGGATAGGAGAACGGGGTATGTAACACCTAAGCATGATGATATTTGGATAGACGTTGAGACTAGCCTGAGAATTTCAGGGCCCATCGCCAAAGAGCGTTACCTCAGCGACACTAGCGTGCACGAGCTAGTCGAATATATTAGCGCGTTCATAGAGTGGATTAACCTGGTGGAAGGGCTTTTAGAGGGACTTGCTTCGGCTGTTGTTAGCCTCGTAACATTTCCTGCCGAAGATCTATTAAGGAGCGCTATTGGGGGGATCGACGTGACAATGATAGATAGTAATAGCATAAGGATCCATATAGACGTGGGCTGGGCTGAGAGGAAGATAGCTGAGTGGGCCTACGTCGAAATTCCGATAGCATTTGAAACATTTGGACTTCAGTCCTATACTGTGACTGTTACTAATGTGACGTTTTATTCGCCTTATATGGGTGAGCCTAAGGTGATTCCTGTGGGCGGCGTGGGCTTTGTGGATTCATCGATATATGGAGCTTCGGCGCCGGTTGATAAGTATCGGACGTTGTACTGTGGCTATCAGGAGGATTTGAG